>SYGN01000025.1 GCA_005799525.1 Opitutaceae bacterium
AGAGGTAGCAGGAGGAGAGCTGCGAGTGGAGCGTGCCGGAGTTGAAGAGCGTGGGCGTGCTGCTGCAGAAGCGGCGGCTCTTGTAGAGTTCGTAAAGGCCGGTGACGCGGGATTCGCGGTCGCCTTTTTCGTCGAGCATCAGGCCCATCGATACGCGCATCCAGAAGAACTGCGGGGTCTCGATGCGCTTCGCATTCTTCTGCGATTTGTCGACGATCAGATAACGATCGTACATTGTCTGAATGCCGAGGAAGTCGAACTCGAGGTCGGAGGACGGATCGAGGACGGCGGAGAGTTTCGCGAGATCGTAGTCGAGGAGACGGGGATTCAGCCGCTTGATGGCGACGCCGTGCTCAAGGTATTTCTTGAAGGCACGCTGGTGGGCGGTCTTGAGGGCACCAATGCCGTCGCGGGTGATGTCCCAGCCGAGGATCTCTTCGTAGATATAGGTGAGCTGGATGCGGCCGGCGAACTTGGCGAAGTCAGCGTCTTTTTCGATGAGCGTCTTCGAATTGAGAACGATGGTGGCGTCGAGATCCTTTTGGGAAATCTGATCGTAAACCGACCGGCGGAGTTCGGCTTCGATCTCGTCGTTGGACAGGCAAAGGTCGAGGCCGATGCGGGCAAACTCAATGCGTTTGCGGAGGTCGGCGCCGTCCCAGAACGCGTTTTCACCACTGGCGCGCTTGACGAGAATCATGGTCTCCTGACCGGCGGGCGCGGTGGCCACGGAGACGAAAGGCACCTCGGAATCGGTGCCCGCCTCGCGCGACGCGGCGCGCTCGGCGCGGAAGAGGATATAGGCCTCGGCAACCTTGAAGTGGCCGGACTTCATGAGTTCTTCCTGCACCATGTCCTGAATCTCCTCGATATGGACAAAGGATTGCTTCGAAGAATGGACGCGCTCGGAAACGGCGCGAGTGAGGGCCACGGCGGGCGCGGAGTCGCGCTGGAGGGAGAGGAACGTTTTGCGGACGGCGATCTCTACCTTCTGCTCACTCCATGGCACCACGTGATTGTTGCGGCGGATGACACGGAGGGTCGATGTCGCGGCCGAGTCACGGTCGATGGCAATCTTGCGGGCGCGATTGAGAAGGAGGCTCTTCGCAACAAAGTAAGCGTTGTTGTCGACGAGGGTTTTCTCGATGAGCTCATAGAGGGCGTTTAACGAGAGGCGGACGGGAGACTGGGTGCGAGCGAGCACCGCGAGATTGCCGGCGACTTCGCGGCAAATCCGGGCGAGCCAAGCGCGGTTGGCGTCCGTGAAGATGTCCTTCTCACCGCGGGCGAGATGGACGTTGGTCAGGGCTTTGCCGAGCGTGTCGGCGACTTCGGCGAGGACGAAGCGCTCTTCGCCGTGCGGACACAGGAGAATGACGTTCGGAACCTCGATTACCTCCGTAGCAAGGACGTCCCGCCACGCGTAGTGAGGCTTCTGTTCAACGGGAGTGTGGACGGTGCGCTTGAGGGCGAGATCGTGCGCGAGGGAGGGATTACTCATGGCAGGTGAAGGCGGCTGGAAACTTTAACGGAGATGAAACAAAACAGCAGGCGTGGCGGCTGAAAAAATGCGGTCCGTCGCGCAGCCCACAGGGGCTCGGGACGGAAAGGGACATTTTCTGAGAGAGTGAGGCGGAAACGGAGGGGGCAAAAATCGATCCGACGGAAACAGCGAGGGGGGACGGGGGGGGACTCAGAGATCGTCGTCGTGGGCGACGTTGAGCGAAGAGGCTTTCTGATATTCGGTAACGCGACCCTCGAAGAAATTTTGCTCCTTCTTGATGTCCATCATCTCGGCGAGCCAAGGCAGCGGGTTCTTCACGCCGGGGGCGAGCGGGGCGAGGCCCACGCCCTCGAGGCGGCGATCCGCGATGTAATCGATGTAGGTAACGAACTCTTCGACCGCGAGGCCCACGGCGTTTACCGGCAGGCAATCTCGGATAAATTCTTTCTCGAGCTGGATCGCCTCGGCCATGAGCGCGCGGAGCTCTTCCTTAAACTCCGTGGTCCAAATCTCACGGTTTTCTTCGATGAGATCCATGAAGAGATTCCGGAATACCTCGATGTGGTTGGACTCGTCGCGGAGCGTATAGCGGAACATCTGACCGATGCCGGGAAACTTGTTCTGGCGATAAAGCGAGAGCACCATGCCGAAAAGACCGTAAAACTGGGTGCCTTCCATGCACTGTCCGAAAACGAAGATATTTTTCGCGAGAAGTTTTTTGTTCTCCGGCTGCGTGAGATCGATGTCGCGGCGAAGCGACTTGGAAACCCGCGTCACAAACTCGTTCTTCCGGACGATGGTCGGCACATCCTCGAACATCGCCTCGCACTCGTGCGGGTTGATGCCGAGCGATGCGATCATGTAGAGCAGGGAATCGGCGTGGATGTTCTCCTCGTGCGCGTGCCGGCCCAATACGAGCTTGAGCTCGGGGGCGGTCACGAGCTCGCGGACGACGTGCTGGATGTTGTCGCCGACAATCCCCTCAGCGGCCGAAAAATAACCAATCCCCATCCGAATGATCCAACGCTCGACGTCGGACACCGTCTTCTCATCGCGCCATTGCTCGATGTCCTTACCCATCGGGATATCCTCAGGCTCCCAGTGATTCGCCTTCATCGTACGGTAAAGATCGTAAGCCCACTGATACTTCAGGGGCAGCAGATTGAAGCACATGGTCTCGCGGCCATTGATGACTTTCTTGGCGTCAAAGGCCGATTCGGCTTTATCCTGATCAAGGACGAAGGTCTTGGAGCCGACTTGAAAGATTTTTTGCATGGAAGCTGAAGGAAAAAAGAGGAGAGAAAGGGTGTGGAAAAGGCTGTTCTTGCCGTACGGAAGCCAGAGGCGACAATAAATTACTGGAACTTATTAACGCCTTACTAACCACCACAGGATGTGGTTTACCCGCGCGACAACCACAACCGATGGGATTCGCCGAATCCGCCGTCAACAGGTTTGTAGCGAGAAATGCATTAATTTTCGCCCTATTTTTGGCTTGCCGGGCGAACGAGAAATTCGTTCCGGGCAAAAATTTCCAACACGCAGCATCGTTCCCCTGTTTTCTCCTCTGAAAAGTGCCTAAGATTGGCCGGAAAATGCGGCCGTCCGGTCGCTCCCTGCAACCGAATCCGCAAACCCATGACAGGGTATTCAGGATGGCCTGACGGATGCAAATGAGCGCGGAGGATCCCGTCACCAAACTCATGTGACGTCTTATTTTTCCGCCGGAGACCCGCCGGATTCCGGCCCCGAAATCGGTCGCTGGAGATTCACGATGGGACGCCCGCGACCTTTCCCCTCGGCGAACGCCACGCCCGAGCACGCTGGGCCCAATTTCCAGCCGTTGCGCAGACCCACGAAACTCGCCCCGCAGCCCGCCACCCTCTCTGCGCCACGATCGACCGGCCGGAACTCCTCGCCGTCGCACGAAAATACCTGGACCGCGTTTCACCTACGAAGCGCCAGTGAGTCGCGGCCACCGCGCCGAGGACCGATCTTTGTCCTCCTGGTTCAAGCCACACGTCCTGCACGGCGCTCTCCATGCTATTTCAGCCCCTTCACCGTGAGCGATTTCGGCCGCGTTTCCGCCCAGACGCTTAAACTCGGCGTGCGCTGCCTCCCAAGCCGAGTCGCCGGCGGGACGCACATCTGCAATCCCTCGGCCTTCCAAACCAATCGGTCGCCACGGCCGAGCATGTGCGCGGGCAGCGTCGGCAACGAAGAGTGAACGCGCCGATCTCCCTCGCGATGGAATTGAGTAAACGAGGCCCGCGAGTCCAGCGAGCGGCCTTCGACGGAATTGCGCTGGAACTCAGCAAGGTCCACCCAAGTGAGAATTCCGCCCCAATAGTGCAATAGTCGGCAGTCAGCGCCTCGACCGGATTCTTGCCGGCCTTGTGAAGGCAATACGCGGCAGCCAGAGCATCGGCCATGTCGGCCCGGTCATGGAAGCGATGAGCAGCGAGCTCTTCCCAGAGCGGGCCGCCCCGAAATTGGAGGCGAGACCCACTGTTGCTCGTCTCCGAAAGATTCATACGCAATGTGCTTTCGCATCAAGCGGGTATGCCCGCGCCGTGAAGTGCTGCGCCAACCTGACTTTTTAGGTCGGGGTGAGCGTCGCATCCATATTTCAAATACCTGACCAGAGTAAACTTCCACGATTAAGGATCGCGGCTGCGGACTGGGGTGACGTGAAGTTCGCCGCCTAGGGGACAGAACTACGCAGCCGCCGCAACCGCGGGATTTCCCGTGTGGGCGGGGTGGCCAGGGCGGCGTCACAGTCGGTCGCGCGCCCAGTCATCGTTCTCTTTCCTCGTTCTCTTGATCTTTCTCTCCGGCCGACAAGCCCCTCCGCGCCGGAGGCCTGACGAATGAGAAAGATAAAGAGAAAGAGGAAAGATTGGCGGAACGACTTTGACACGGCCCCAGTGGAGGAGGCCACTCGGCGGATCGGCTCCGCTCCGGTTACCCAATGACTTTCGGAGCAATATTTTGCTTGGTGCCCGGGACAGGACTCGAACCTGCACACCTTACGGCAAAGGCTTCTAAGACCTTCGTGTCTGCCATTCCACCACCCGGGCTCGAGCGATTTCAAGGCGCAGCTTGCCGATTCCCGCGAGCCCGACGCAAGCGGCGAAATCACACCCGCTTCACTTCGTCTCCGCGCTCGGCAAGAACTTTGGCTCGCGCCGCGCCCGCGTGTGCGCCTCAAAATCCGCTGCCAGCGCGAGCAATTTCACTTCGCTCCACGCGCGACCGTAAAACAGGAAACCCGTCGGCAGCGGGGACCCCATCCCAGACGGCACGATCACGCTCGGGTAGCCCGCCATCGCCGCAACCCCGGCACCACCGCCGACGAGCGCATCAAGACGGTGTGTATCCATCAACGCATCAATTCCCTCGCCGCGCGCGACGCGCCAGCATTTCTCCCGCGCTTCCAAATACGCCGGTTCAGTCAGCGGGCCCTTGGCCTGCGCCCGCGTAAAGTATTGCTGGCCGAAAAGCGGCTGCTCCTGCGCCCAACGCTCGTCATTGAACTTAATCAAGTCGGCCATGCTCTTCATCGAAGCTGCAGGCCCAAGCCCAGCGAGGTAGGCGTTGATGCCCGCTTTCATCTCGTAGAGCATCACGTCGATTCGCGCGGGGCCGGCGCTCGCCGGTCCCGGCAGCTCGCCTACGTCGATAATCTCCGCACCGGCGGCGCGTAACGCATCGAGCCCTACGGCCATCCCGGCGTCCGAATCGCGCCGGGCACTGGGATTGCGAATCACGCCGATCCGCGCGCCGTTGAGCGCGCCCGCCGGCAGCGGCAGCGCCAACTTCCTAGGTAAATCAGCCGGTAGATTTTGCGTGACCGCGTCGCGCTCGTCGACGCCGGCAAGTGCCGCCAGCACGAGCGCCGCGTCGCGCACGGTGCGGGCAATCGGCCCGGCCGTATCGAACGTGGCCGCAATCGGAATCACCCCGCTACGGCTCACCAGCCCCACCGTGGGCTTGAAGCCCACCACACCGCACACCGTCGACGGCGAAATGATCGAGCCATTGGTCTCGGTGCCGATCGCGACAACGCACAGGTTCGCCGAAACTGCCACCGCCGAGCCGGAACTCGAGCCGGACGGATTCCGGTCGAGGACGTAAGGGTTCCGCGTTTGCCCGCCGCGCCCGCTCCAGCCACTGACCGAGCGCTCACCACGAAAGTTTGCCCATTCGCTCAGGTTCGTCTTACCGAGCAAGACCGCACCTGCCGCCCGCAGTCGCGTGACCAGATCCGCGTCGCGCGGTGGCTTTAGGCCGACGAGCGCGAGCGAGCCGGCGGTCGTTTCCATTTTGTCCGCCGTGGCGATGTTGTCCTTGATGAAGACAGGAATCCCATGCAGCGGGCCGCGCACGCGGCCCATTTTGCGTTCGGCGTCGAGTCGATCCGCGATCGTCAACGCATCGGGATTCAACTCGATAATGGCGTTGAGTTTCGGACCCGCCTTATCCACGTTCTCAATACGTGCGAGATACGCGGCCGTAAGCTCCCGCGCCGTGAGCGTGCCGGCCGCCATCCGCGCCTGGAGGCCGTCGATCGTCGCCTCCGCAAAGGCAAACGGCTGCGCTGCGGCGGGCAGCCACGCCGACCACCCTAAGAGGAAACCCAATATTACGCTGCGCATCACGGGGCCTCGCCCAACCGGTCGCCCATCTTGGCGTAAAGCTCGATCTGTTCCGCACTCGACTTAACCAAATCCGCGTCGAAGCGGATGCGCCCGTGCTGGAACAGCGTGATCACGCACGAACCCCCAAACGCAAAGAGCCCCTTTTCATCCCCCTTGGCCACCGCACGACCGGGCACATATCCCTGTTTAATGCTACCCACATTCGTCGCCCCCACTTCCAGGATGGCCACCGTGCCAAACTCCACCGACTCGACGAGCGTGAGCTCACGTTTGTTTTCGACGAGGTAGCGGACATTGCGCCGCAACGCGACGGGACTCACCGAGTAGAGCCAGCCGTTGATCAGTTTTGATTCGTTGGGCGCACCTGCCACCGGAAAGTGAAACCGGTGATAATCCACGGGACACAGCCGCGAGACCAGCATGGCGCCGCCGGCGAACGCCTTTGCGAGCGCTTCATCGCCGAGCAATTCGTTCAACGAAAACTTTGCCCCCTTCACATAAAAACCTTCGGCCGTGTCGACATTGGGCATCGCGAGATGCCGTCCGTCCGCCGGAAACACCGCCACGCGCGCGCCCGCAGCGATGGGCCGCGCCTCGGGCTTGAGCGCCCGATAGAAAAATTCGTTGAATGTTTTGTAGTCGAACGCCGACTTCGCAAACTCGTCCACATCGAGATTGTAGTTCGTGATGAACGGCAAAATTCGGGCCGCACTGTTGTTACCGCCGCACAGCATCTGGACCAACTGGATAAACGTCCCGCCCGCATCGTGACCCGCCCCGATGTTCATCCGCCACCCGTACCACCGAGAGAAAATCGCCCGCCGCACGAGCAGCCAGACGAAGAAACGCCCGGCGGGGTTCTCGTAGGCAAAACGAAGCCAGCTTTCCCCGTATATTTGCTCCGTCTTAACGGTGCGGGTAGTGCGGTCAAAAAAGCGGATGGGCTCGGCGGGCATCCGCGCAGACTCACGCAAGCGTGTGCGCGCGAAAAGCACGAAATCGCCTCCGCGGGGATCGTCGAAAGTGAGGTCGACTGAGCCGGGGTCGCGCGGCACAGGCTTCCCGCCGCGCTCGCGCGGTTTCTTGCCCGGTCTTCCGCAGTGGTCGCGCCTGCGCCGGACCGGCGACATTCCTGTCGCCGCGCGTGAGCGGCCGGCACGCCCCCTTCCGCACGAACCACCCCCGTCGCGTCTCCGCGCTATTCAGCTCACCGCGACCGGAAGATCTCGCTGGCAAGACACTCCACGATCAACGTGCGCAAACCGTAACCGTCTTTTTTCACCGATTGAAAGATGTCTTCGACCACGAACTCGTCCACGGCCTCCATGTGCCGACCACTGGCGTAGCTGAGAAACTGTTTGATCAAGTGACGGGTGAAATTCTCTGACCGACCTGATGCGAGGATCCGTTTGAATTCATCGAACCCCGCGTAGGTTTCCCCTGAGCCGAATTCGCCGCTGGTATCCACTTTCGGCGCCCGGGCATTGCCCTTGGGTTTGGCGTAGGCCGTGCGCCAACGGCCGATCGGATCAAAACTCTCGAGCGCAAATCCCAGCGGATCGATCTTCCGATGGCATTCATTGCAGGTCGGATCGGAACGGTGCTTCGCCAGACGCTCACGCACCGTGGTCGCGCCGCTCACATCCGGCTCAATCGCCGGGACCACATCGGGCGGCGGCGGCGGCTCGATGCCGAGAATATTTTCCGAGACCCAAACGCCGCGCGTCACAGGAGATGTTTCCACTCCGTTGGCACTCACCGTAAGTACTCCCGCCATACCGAGCAGACCTCCCCGCTGGCCGTTGCCCACAATGCTCACGCGTTGAAAACCGTCGGCAATCCGGAGCGTCTTCTGCTCGGGCAAATTGTAAAGTTTGGCCAGCCGCTTGTCCACGAAGGTGTAGTCGGCCTCCAGGAACTGCCGCACCGATCCGTTTTCCTTGAGCAAATGGCGGAAAAAAAGCCGCACTTCCGTCTTCATCGCTTCGGGCAAATTTTCGGCGTAATATACCCGTGTCGATTCCCGCGGCGGCGGCATGCCGCCCAGTTCGCGCAGATTCAACCAGGCATCGAGGAAGGCGTTCACGAACCCGGCGACCCGGTCATCGGCCAGCAGTCGCGAGCTTTGTTTCCGCAGTTCCGGCACCGTCAGCAGTTTTTTGGAGGCGGCCGCGGCGCTCAATTCCTGATCGGGCGGTGTCGTCCAAAGGGCGTAGGACAGGCGCGTCGCGAGATCGTGAGCTCCGAGCTTGGTTTCCTTTTCGTTCGTGATCTCGCTGAAATACAAAAATGACGGCGAACAAAGAATCATCTTCAGCGTATCGAGGGCGGCCTGACGCGGCGTGGCCTGCTCGGCGATCCGCCGTTCGTAGGTCTGCCGGATGCTGGCGCGATCCGCGCTTTTGAGTGGATGCCGGAACGCGCGGGCCCCGAAGGCATAGAGCTGGTCGAGCGCCTGCTTCGCCTGAAACCCCTTCGCTCCGAAGACCGCGATTTCTTCCGCGCTGCCACCGGGCTCGGTGAAAGGACCCGCGATCTTGATTTCGCCGATGCGGATGTGCGGGAGTTTGCCCTCTTTCAAAATGTGCGTTCGGCCGATGCCCGCCTTGGCGAACCGACCCTGGAAGTCGTCCGCATAGCGCTTGTTAATCTGGGAGATGGAGGCACGCGACTCGTAAGGGCCGTTGGGGAAGATGAAGCGCGGCGTCTGGCCGGCTTCGAGCCACACGCGAAATTTGATCCATTCCGGTTTTTCGTCGGGCACCACCGCCTGCCCGAGCAGCGGCTCGATCGCCTGCGGATAATGGATGTGGTTCTTGGTCGCGTCGCCGGGCACCACGCCGAGCAAAAACGGCTCGGAGAAATCGATGCCGAAGATCGCGGGGTCGTAATGCGTGTCGCGGTGCAACGCCTGCGCGTGGACCTCGATATCGTAGAGCCCCGGGACCGGCACGCCCTTGAGAAAGTCCTCGATATGGCCGTAGCCGCCCTGCCGCGTGTCGGTGTTCGGCTGTTCGTAGAGACAGAGATATTTGTAATTGAATGCTGCTTTGTGCGGCCCCGAGAGCTCCTCGTATTGCACAAAATTGCCCGTAAAATGCCAGGACTGGGGCGGCATGTCCGGCCGGCCGAGGCGGGTTTCGACCAGACGATTGGCCGCTTGAAAATACTGGTCCAACAGAAAGCCGGACGTGACGAGGGACTTTCCGATCGTGTCGATGTGTTCGCTGGCTTTTTCCTTTGGAAAATCCGCCGTGAGACCGAGGGTATCCACCCGGCGACCAAAGAGGGTCGCCAGCGTGTTCTCGTATTCACGGTTCGAAAGCCGGCGCATGACCGTGCGCGCGGCGGTGCTCTCGATCTTGCCGCGCGCCCCAGTGATGCCCTCCCGCAGGACGCGGATCATCGCGAGCCGCTCGTCGTCGCTCGGATGGTGTTCCGCCTTCCCGGGTGGCATTTCCCTCAGCGTAAGCTGATCGATGATATCCTTGGCCGTGATCAGCGCCGCCTGCGTGGCGAGCGGCAGCTTGAAACTTGCAAATTCCCGGTCGCCTTTCTGCGTCTCGGTGTCGTGGCATTTCAGGCAGTATTTTCCCACGAGCTGGGAAAATACTTTTTGCCCGGGTGATTCCGCCGCTTGAGCAAATGTCGCGACGCCCACGAGTCCAAGGGAGCGGATCAATTTGAAAACGGACGCGACGCCCTGGGCGCATTTTTGCCGCGCACGCAACGGAGGCGTCGCGACTACTGAAAGATTTAAGCTCATCGACGAACGAAATTTCCCGGAAACCACTTTACGAAATCCCGAACCGCCCCGTGCTGTTGCCGAACGACTCCGTCTCGACGCCCATGCGCTGGGCGAGGTCGACGTAGAGGTTGCACAGCGGCACTTTGCTCAGCCCCATCGTCGGAATTTTTTTGAACTCACCATGTCGGAAGCCGCCGCCGGCGAGGACGATCGGGAGGTCGGAATTTTTGTGCGAATTCGCATCGCCGATGCCGCTGCCAAACAGCACTGCAGTCGAGTCAAGCATGGTCCGGTCTCCATCAGTCATTTTGGCCAGCCGCTCGACGAACTTACCGAACTGCTCGATCTGGTAGGCCTCAAGCGTGATAAGATGTTTGATCGCCGCCTCGTCGTTTCCGTGGTGAGAGAGGCCGTGGTAGGACTTGTCGATCCCGAGGTCTTGCGGCAGAAAATCGCCGCCGATTTCCAACGTCGCAATCCGTGTCGCATCGGTCTGCAGCGCGAGGGCGATCAACTCGTAGAGCATCGGCAGATCCTGCACCTTGTTCTTGGTTTCCGGCCGGTCGAGGGGCGGCTTCGGCTTGGGCAGGCTGGCCCAACGCTGGCGCAGCTCGAGGCGCTGCTCGACGTCGCGAATCGAGGTGAAGTATTCGTCCAGCTTGTCCCTGTCTTCCCGGTTCACCTGCTTCGAAAGCCGGTTCGCGTCCGCCAAGCCAGTGTCGAGAATGGAAGCCTGCAAGCGGTTCTCCTGATTGCGGCGAGCCAAACGCTCCGGGGAGTCGCTGACAAACAGGCGGTCAAACAACTCGGCCGGTCCCGTGATCGGCGGCACGCGCACGCCGGATTTGGTCCAGGCGATTTGGCAGCCCCCGTGGATACCACCCTCCGAGCCGACCGTAAGGGACGGGAAACGAGTCTGATGACCAATTTTGTCAGCGATAAACTGGTCGATGGAGACATTGCCCAGCGGCCGGTTTTGCGCTTCCGAGTTGAGCACACCCGAGAGGAAGGAATGGACCGCGAAGTGCCCGCCCTTGATGCCATGGTCGAGCCCGCGATAAACCGTCAGCTGCTTCCGCACGTCCCAGAGCGGCTTGAGCAGAGGCGTTTGTTCGTAAGCCGCACCCGTGGTTTCGGGAAACAAACTCTTCACCTGATAGCCGAGCAAATTACCCACCGCGACGAAACGCCGCGCCCCGACGCCTGCACCCTTCGCCAACTGCACGGCGCTATTACCACCGACCGCGTTGGCCAACAGCGACGGCAGCGATGGCATCGCCAAGGTTGCACCCAACGATTTTAAAAGGAAGCGGCGGCGGTTCATGGTTTGTGTGTTCAAAGGGGTAACGGGGTGAATCGTGGGTCGGCCGCAAGACGAAGCAAACAGTCGACGGCTGCGTGTGCACTTTGACAAGCCCACACGAAATGGCTGAGCGACAAAAACTCAAGTATTGGTTGGAGTTCGAGAGTGTAATACCAACGTTGCTTGACTTCTAGTTATGAAGTGGACCGAGGTGGGGCCGGGACCACCAAGCCTGGCCAACGGCGAGTCGCAGACCAAAACCGTCGGGCCCGGAGGTCCCGACGCCACCCTCAAAAAGTCAATTTCCCAACAGCTGTTGGCATAAAACACCCCGGGGTCGGACCGGTCCTGCCACCCATCAACCGGTCAAGTCCCGTGCCGCGGAGCTCATCGCCCCCGGGCGCCGTGCGGTCCGGCGCCGCGATTGCCTCCCCCTCCACCGAAGACGATCGGCGGGCTCCCGCAATGCCCACTTCACTTCTTTCCGGCGTTGGCGTCGGCCGGCGGGGTCACGCTCGGCCGCGTCAACCTGAGCCGTGCCAGTTGCACTTCTTGGGCGAGCTTGGCGCGTTGGGCAAACTCTGCGAAGGGCAGGCCCGAGACTTCGGCGATGATCTCGGCGAGCATCGCCCGGCCTTGGATCTTCTGCCGCGATGCTTTTTGGGCGAGAAGCCGGCTCCGGATTTTTTCCACGAACGGCTCGCCGGCCCGTTGATAAGCATCGATCAGCACGAAGCGGAAACCCCCGGGACTGGCCAGGGAGATCCGCGCCTCGGCTTCCGGTTTGTCGACCGCTTCCCGTTTTTCCCCTTTGTTCCAGTTCAGCAGATCCAGGCCCACGCCGAGCACGCGCGGGCTTTCGCCCAGGCGTTTGTTCAACATGTGCAGCGCGTAGATTTCGTCGGCCCCCTGCAGCTTGAGCGTGACGACATCCGACAAAAACCGCGCCAACACCCCGTCGAACCACTCGCGGTCATCCACGAAGATGCGCTGGGCCTGCACGTGCTCGAGACAGTCCTGGATAAATCCTCCGCGGAACCGAGTGTCGCGGCGCGCCATCCAACTGAAGGGATCATAGATGTAGTAAAGGTTGGCGATGAACGTCTGCTGCAGATACCGGAGCTCCGTCTCCCGAACCGGCTTCTCGGAATAGAAAAATGGATACGTGAGCTTGACCTCCTGAAACGCCGTGGACGGCACCTGCAGGGGCAGACCCCGCTCGATGAAGTGAAAGCCTTGGTGCGTGTCGAGATTGAGGCCCTGCGTCTTGTCGGTCGAAAACGATCCGCCCCGGTCCCGGTTATTGGTGTTTGTGAAGAACATCACCTCCCACCGATCGGTGATGCGCCGCTCCCACTTGCCAGCGTCGGCCTGGTAGCGAATGTCGGCCGCATATTTGGAGTCCGGTTTGCCGGGCGCGATTTTGTTCAGGCGATCCAGATCCCAGGCGACCAGGGCCTTGATCTTGAAAAATGGCTCCCGGATGAGCCGCGTGATGATGGCTCGCTCGCGCCGCAACCACGTGGACTGATCCAAGGCAAAGCTGGAGAACTCAAACGACGTGCTGAGCCGGCCCATTTCCGATTCAAAATCCTTCCCGAGTTTGATCCGAAATTGCAGGTGTTTGATTTCATCGAGCACCAGTTTCTTGTGATAGCCGACCAGCAGCTTGTTGAACGATTGCGCGAAACTGAACACCACAGCGTTGTCGCCCTCGTAATCCTTGCCCGTGAACCCATCGATGAGCGGGATCTTCCCGTTGTAGACCGTGACATTGAACGGCTCCATCTTGATGACCTCATCGCCCGCCGGCGCCTGCGCGCAGAGAGGTGAGATCACCGCTCGTAAAACGACGACAAAGGCAAATAGGCTAATCGCAACAGACATAGTTTTAGGACGCGGACCACGCGGTCACCGGAGAATATTAACGTCGATCACCCCGCAGCCAAACACGTTTTTTCCACAGTTTTTCGCGCGCCCGCCCCGCGAGTCCGCCGCCCTGCTCATAGCCGGCCACGCCCGCCTTTACGACGGCGGTACGAAAAAGGCGTGAACCGACGAAAACCCGGCGGCGAGGGCGTCGCCGCTCCAACGGCCCCCTGCACTCCCCCTTCTGGGAGGCGCTGGGGACACGACACCCTCGTCGCGTTTCTCAAGCACCCTGCCGCCCCGGCTTACTTCATCACGAGCCCGCCGTCCTTCACCGAAAAATTCACCTCCGCCCCCTCGCTCACTTCGCCACTGATCAACTTCCGCGCGAGCTTGGTCTCGATCGTGCGCTGCAGGAAACGCTTCAGTGGCCGCGCGCCGAAGACGGGATCGTAAGCTTTCTCCGCGGCCCACTCCCTCGCTTTTTTGTCGAGGAACACGGTCACGCGGCGGTCGGCGAGGCGCTTGTTCAAATCGACAAGGAGCAAGTCCACAATCGTCTCGATTTCCTCGAGCGTGAGCGGCTTGAAAAGGATCGTCTCGTCGATGCGGTTCAGAAACTCGGGGCGGAACGCCTTGCGCAGCTCCATCATCACACTCTCGCGCACGCTCTCGGGAATCGAGTCACCCGTCACGCCTTCGAGCAGATGCCGCGAACCGAGGTTCGACGTCATAATGATGATCGTGTTCTTAAAATCGACCGTGCGCCCCTGCGAGTCCGTGATGCGCCCATCATCGAGCACCTGG
>SYGN01000184.1 GCA_005799525.1 Opitutaceae bacterium
CTCGGTGTCGGCATCAACGTCCCGATCCGTACCGTCGTCTTCACGCAGCTCTGGAAATATGACGGCAAGAAGGCCGCCGTCCTCACCGTGCGCGATTTCCGCCAGGTCGCCGGCCGCGCCGGCCGCAAGGGCTACGACGACAAAGGCTACGTCATCGCCCAAGCGCCCGAATACATGATTGAGAACAAGCGCGCCGAAGAAAAAGCCGCCGGTGATCCGAAAAAGCAAAAAAAACTCGTGAAGCAGCGTGCCCCCGAGGGCAGCGTCGGCTGGGACATCAAAACCTTCGAACGCCTCCAGACCGCGCCTTCCGAGGGCCTCGTCTCGCGCTTCGATATTTCCCACGGCATGTTGCTTCTCGTCTTGAGTCGCGAGTCGGACGGTTGCCGCGCGATTCGTCAGCTCATCGCCGATTGTCACGAAACGCCGCACAAGAAGCGCGCCCTGCGCACCCGCGCCTGGCAACTCTTCCGCGCCCTCCTCGACCGCCAGATCGTCGAGTTCCTCCCCCGTAGCCGCGAGCGCCCGCCAGCCGACGCATCCACTCGCAAACTCCGCGTCAACCTCGAACTCCAAGACGATTTCTCCCTCCACCAAGCCCTCTCGCTCTACCTCATCGATACGCTTACGCTCCTACCCAGTGGCGTCGGTCTCACGACCCGTGTTGCCGATGCTTCCGCCGAGTCTCTCCATGATGCCGCGCCCACGGGACAGGAAACCCGTCAGGAGGCCCGTGCCACGAATCCCGATTACCCGTTCGACGTGCTCACGCTCTGCGAGTCCATCGTCGAAGATCCTGACCAGATTCTCCGGCGCCAGATCGATAAACTGAAGGGCGAAAAAATCATGGAATTGAAGGAAGCCGGCGTCCCCTACGAGGAGCGCATGGAAAAACTCGAATCCATCGAGCACCCGAAGCCGCTCCGCGAATTCCTCTACGAGACCTTCAACGCCTTCGCCGCCGCACACCCGTGGATCAATCAGGAAAACGTCCGACCCAAATCCATCGCGCGCGAAATGTTCGAGCGCTATCGCTCGTTCTCCGACTACGTGAAGGACTACGGCCTCGAGCGCTCCGAAGGCCTCCTCCTCCGCCATCTTTCGCAAGTGTGGAAAGTCCTCAGCCAAACCGTCCCCGAGTGCGCGAAAACTGACGAGGTCGTCGAAATGGAAGACTACTTCCGCGAACTCATCCGCGGCATCGACTCCAGTCTCCTCGAAGAATGGGAGCGCCTGAAAAACCCTGAATTTATCGCCGCCGCCAAGAGCGACGCCGACCAACCTGCGCGCCCCGCCAGCTTCGACATTACGCGCGACGCACCCGCCTTCCGACGCCTCGTGCGCACCGCGATCTTTGGTTTCCTCCAGGACGTGGCCGCCCGCGAATTCGACAGCGCCCTCTCCCGCCTGCGCACCAGCGAAGCCGCCGCACCCGCGGACAACGACCCTATCTCACCCGACGCCCGCAAACTTGAGGCCGTGTTCGCCGCCTACTTCGACGCCCGCACCCGTTTCCGGCTCGACCCGGAAGGCCGCAGCGCGAAGCACACGCATTGGTCCGACGAAAACGCAGCGCCCACCGCCGACGGCGGTAAACAGTGGCTCGTCGCCCAAGTCCTCATCGACGCCGAAGAGCAAAACGACTGGGAGGCCGCCTTTACCATCTCGCTCGCCGAATCCCGCGCTCAAAACCGCGCGGTCGTGAGCTTCAGCGGCGTCGGCCCCATCGGTACTCAGCCGGCCGGCGAAACCGCCAATTCGCGTTAGCCGCACCCGTTCGGCGCGGAAAATCACCGCGATCCCCTCCCCCTGTTTCCGACCCCACGTTCGGCCTCACCACCGCCGGCGTCCCAAAACGGCAGGTTCGACCACTCGGTGGTCAAGGTTGGTGCGGGCCTTCTCGGATATGGCCTTCTCGGATACGGGCGATTTCCCGCAGCCGTGCCTCAGTTATCCTTCGCCGTCGCCTGCTTTTTCTTTCCGCCCTTTTTTGCGTTCTCTGCAGGCCCAGGCGCGGTCGATGCCGTGCCCGCGATTTTCTCCTCCTGCGCCTTCAGCCACGTATCGTAGGATTTTTGACGGCCGGCCGCGTAACGGTAGGTATCGAAGATCGCGCCGTTGCCCAACGCCCGCGGATCCTTTTCCTCCACAAGAAGCGCCATCATGCGAGCGCGCATCGTCTGCAACGTGCGGGCGTAGGCGAGGTCGTGCGCGAGGTTAATCGCACCCTCGGGATCGCGGCGCAAATCGTAGAGCTCGTCCGGGAGACGCTTGCCGAACGAGAGCTCGTAGAAATGGCCGCCCAGAGTCTTGAGCAATTCCTTGGTCGGGCTGGGATCGCAGTTGCTGAAATCCGTCTCCGGATTTCCAACCGACCAGCGGTCGGGATGGAAATTATGGACGTAGAGAAAATCCTTCGTCTGGAGCGCACGCACGGGATAGCCCAGATCGTTGGGCCGCCCGAGGTCGTGGCGCTCCTTGCCGACGAGCATTTCGCTGCGGTTCTCGATCCAACCTGACTGTGGCGAACGCAATAGCGTCGCGAGGCTCCGATCGGTAATCTGCGGATGCGGCGCCAGCCCGGCGATTTCCAGATACGTCGGAGCGAAGTCACGCACCTTGATGAAGTCCTCCACCACGCGTCCGGGCTTGATCGCTTTGCCCCAACGCATCGCAAGCGGCAGACGGAAACCGTCCGCGTGAATCTGGCCTTTCACGTAGGGAAACGGCATCCCGTGGTCAGATGTCACGATGACCAGCGTGTTCTCCAGCTCGCCGCGGACCTCCAGCGACGCGAGCGCTTTGCCGATGAATGCGTCGGCCCACTCGACCTCGATGGCGTAGTCGGCGAGGTCCCCCCGCACGATCGCTGTATCCGGCAAACAAGACGGTACCGTGACGTCGGGCAGTTTTTCCCCGAGGCGCACCCCCGAGTTCGGCTCGTAGACTCGATGCGGCTCGTGAAACCCCATCCAAAAACAAAACGGCTTTCCGGCCTCTCGCTTCTGCAAGAAGGCGTCGAAATTTTTCCCGTAGTCGTTCCGATTGATCACGGAAGCGACCGGTGCACTCACCTGACCATCGAAGCTGGGGCCGGCAGGATTGCGGGTGCGCTTCGCCTGAGTCTTGAAATCGCCCGGTCCCTAGCCCTTGCGTGTGAGCCCGACCGTGTCGCCCGCCCGCTCCAACAAATCCGGATACACCTCGAAGCCCTCGGGGAAAAGTCCGTTGTGCGAGACCGCCTCCTTCAGTTCCCACCTGTTGCGCCCATTGAGAATGGTCGCGCGGCGGGTGCTGCACTTGGGATTCGACGTAAACGCATTCTTGAACAACACGCCCTCGCGCGCCACGCGATCACAGTGCGGCGTCTTCACCCACGTCTAGCCGTAGGCTCCGGCGTGTTGCCAAACCCAGTCATCGAAAATAATGAAGAGGATGTTCGGCCGCGCTTCGGCCACTGCCGCCGAGACCGTCCACCCAGCAGGAGAAAAAATAAGGCCCAGCAGCCACTGCAGCAGGCGGCGAGGCACAAGGGATTGGAGAGGGTAAATCATAAGGACGTTGGGTTGAAGCAAAACAGTCGGAAGGAAACCGCTTCGGACGAGGCGGAGTTCCGGATGGGCAACACTCAAAACAACTGGGCGAGCAAGTGTGAGGCTAACGTCTGAAACCCAAAAGAGGGCGTTAGCGGCAGCGCCACCAAAGCCCATCCGCACTCCACCGCAGTCAGATTCGATTTTTCGAAGCCCTCGGAGCCAGCGGGTAAAACCCGCTCCTCCCCATTTGACCTCCACCTTGCCCACACCCACGCTCCCCCCCTTACATGGCCGATTTCCTCGAAGACAAACGCCCCGCCAAACTCGAACGCGCCTTTCTCGTGGGCGTCCAAACGAACGATATGAAGAATGGCGAGGGCGCCGAACTCCTCCTTGAGCTCACCGAGCTCGTTGAAAATCTCCGCCTCACCGTCGCACGTACCGAACTCGTCAATCTTCGCCGCACCACCCCCGCCCTCCTTCTCGGCACCGGCAAGGCCAAGGAACTCGTCGAACAGGCCAAGGCCGATGGCGCCGACGTCATCGTTTTCGATGAGGCCCTCTCGCCCGCGCAACAACGCAACTGGGAGAATCTCTCCGGCCTCGCCGTGATCGATCGCCAGGAAGTCATTTTGGAAATTTTCGCCGATCGCGCTCACACCCGCGAGGCCACCCTCCAAGTTGCCCTCGCCCGGATGCAGTATTCCCTCCCTCGCCTGACGCGCGCGTGGACCCATCTTTCGCGGCAGCGCGGCAAGGGCGGCTTGGGCGGTGAAGGCGAAACGCAGCTCGAGAATGATCGCCGCACGGTGCGTGATCGCATCACGCACCTAAAGGCCGAGCTGCGGAGCGTCGTGCTGCAACGCAGCGTGCAACGCACCAAACGCCAGCGCGTCCCCATCCCAACCTGCGCCATCGTCGGCTACACCAACGCCGGTAAATCCACGTTGCTCAACTCCCTCACCGGCGCGCACGTCCTCGCTGCCGACAAACTCTTCGCCACCCTCGACCCGACCACCCGCCAGCTGGTCCTCCGCGGCAATCAAAAGCTCCTCGTCACCGACACCGTCGGCTTCATCCGTCGCCTCCCCCACGGTCTCGTCGAGGCCTTCAAGGCCACGCTCGAAGAAGTGATCGTCGCCGATTTTCTGATTCACGTGCTCGACGTCTCGAATCCGAACTTCGAGGAACACCACAAAACCACCCTCGGCGTGCTCGGTGAACTCGGTGCCGGCGACCAGACCATCGTCACCGTTTTCAATAAAACCGACCTCGCGGATCCGGCGATGCTTCAACGCGCCCACCGTCTCGTGCCCGGCGCGGTGTTGGTGAGCGCCCACACCAAGGCAGGCCTCGACACGCTCGAAGCGCGCTGTGTGGAACTCATCGCCGATTCCCTCGCCGAGACCGAACTCGTCATCCCGCACAGCCGCTACGACGTCGTCGCCCGGCTCCACAAACTCGGCCACATCCACGAGCAGGAACACGAGGACGACGGCGTCCACATCAAAGGCCGATTCCCCGCCACCCAAGCCGGGTTCTTCGCGCCCTTTGTAGTTAAAAAATAGCGACGGACGGTCGCCGCCCTCGTCCCCGCCGGCCAGGCCAGCAGGGCAATCCGGTGGCGGGCTCGCGATTTTATTTCACGCCTCTGCCCCGAAGTTCAGGAGCAGGACCGGCTGACTTTCGCCGGAGACCGCCCGAAGAAAAGGCCACAATCCGGCGGCAATTACTCCGCGTCGTAGATCTGCACCTTGGTCCAGAAACTCTTGAACGTCGCGATAAACGCCAAGTGAATCGGATCGACCTGATAAAAATCGTGCCCGGCGAGGTCCTTCACGACCACCGTAAGTCCAAACGAATACGAGTCTTCAATGATCGGGCGCTTGACCGTCCCAGCGGGTGTGCCGACATAGCATTTTTCGACGGATTTGATCGAACCGAGCGATTCGACTCCCTTGCGGAAATCGGCGAGCTGGGCGGCGGTGAGGTCGGAGCGGAGCCAGAAGTAGACAGTATGGACGAGCATAGAAGCGCCAAATTCAGCCCGCGGCGTCCAGCTTGGCAAGCTCTTCGCCAACCTTGAAATCCATTGGCATATCCGCAGGCAGCGGCGCGGACAAAATCTGCGGCGCACTCGCCAGCTCGACAATCCAACACCCGCGCCCGCACCGCCAGGTCCAGCGCCGAGGTCGCCCCATTTTCACAGTTGCCACCCCCATCGCACGCTCGCTCTTGTCAGTTGGCTTCACCGTCTTCCTTGTTACCATGAAATTCCCCTTTCTCCTGCCCTTTCGTGCCTTTGCCGCGCTCACGCTGCTGGCTCTTGCCGCCCACGCCGCACCCGCCATCAAGATCGGATTCTTGGTCAAAGCGCCCGAGGAGCCGTGGTTCCAGCTCGAATGGAAATTCGCCGAGCAGGCCGCGAAAGAACTCGGTTTCACACTCGTGAAAATCGGCGCCAGCGACGGCGAGAAAGTCCTCTCTGCGATCGACAACCTCGCTGCCGGTGGTGCCCAGGGACTCATCATCTGCACCCCCGACACCAAACTCGGACCGGGCCTCGTCGCCAAAGCGCGCGCCGCGGGCCTCAAACTCCTTACGGTCGACGACCAACTCGTCAGCGCCAACGGCCAACCGATGACCAAGGTGCACTACCTCGGCATCTCCGCCGGAAAAATCGGCGAAGATGTTGGCAAGACGCTCGCCGCCGAGATGAAAAAACGCGGCTGGACCGCCGCCGATACCGCCGTCTGCGCCGCGACCTTCGACGAACTCGCCACCGCCAAGGCCCGCACCGACGGCGCGATCAACGCCCTCAAAGCCGCCGGCTTCCCCGAGAACCGCATCTTCAAAGCCCCGCAACGCACCGGCGATATCCCCGGCTCCTTCGACGCCACCAACATCTTGCTCACGCAAAAACCCGACGTGAAATATTGGCTCGTCTGCGCCAATAACGACAACGGCGTGCTCGGTGCCGTGCGCGCCCTTGAGGGCCGCGGCTTCACCGCTGCCACCGCCATCGGCGTCGGCATCAACGGCACCGATTGTATTGTCGAATTCGAAAAGGCCAAGCCCACGCCGTTCTTCGGCTCCATGCTGCTGTCCGCCAAGAGCCACGGCTACGATACCGCGAAAATGATGTATAACTGGATAAAGGACGGCAAAGAACCGGCCCTCGATACACGTACCGTCGGCGTCCTTATCACCCGCGAGAATTTCCGCCAAGTCCTCAAGGAGCAGGGCATCCGCGACTGAGTCCGCCGGCACCTGCCGCCGCGTAGCCCTGCTCGTGAGAGCAGGGATGAACCCGCCCCTCCCCATGCCACCCGCCCTCGCCGTCGATCACGTCTCGATGGCGTTCCCGGGCGTCAAGGCACTCGACGAGGGCTCGTTCGACGTCTTCGC
>SYGN01000185.1 GCA_005799525.1 Opitutaceae bacterium
CGAGATGGAGGGCACTTATCCGTAGCCCGAGGCGCAACTCGACCGCTTCATGTTAAACGTGGTGATGGATAATCTCCCAGAGGCCGACGAAGTGCGCGTCGTTCAGCAGACGACGGCGGGCCGACCCGCGCCCATCGAGGCGCTCTTCTCGGGTGAGGACGTGCTGCGTTTTCACGAACTCGTGCGCAAAGTCCCCGTCGCCGAGGAAATGGTCCGCTACGCCGTGCAACTTGTCTCCGCCTCCCGTCCGCATCAGCCCGGCACGCCGGACTATGTCAACGAGTGGGTGAGTTGGGGCGCGGGCACGCGCGCTGGTCAGTTTCTCATCCTCGGTGCCAAGGCGCGCGCGCTGTTGCAAGGCCGAGCCCACGTCACGGTCGAGGATATCCAAGCTTTGGCGGCCCCCACGCTGCGCCATCGCATCCTCCTCAACTACCGCGCCGAAGCCGAGGGCATCCGCGTCGAGGAAGTCATCAAGCGGCTCCTCGCCGGCGCGAAGACGCCTGTGAGCGCCTAAAACGCATGGCTGTTGCCCCGGCCACTTCCCGGCTACCGTCCGCGGAATTCATCGACGCCCAGACGTTGATGAATATCCGCAGCCTTGAACTGCGGGCGCGCGCCGTCGTCGAGGGGTTTTGGAGCGGCATGCATCGCAGTCCGTATCATGGTTTCTCGGTCGAGTTTACGGAGTATCGCCAATATACGCCCGGAGATGATCCGCGTTACCTTGACTGGCGCGTTTACGCGCGCAGCGACCGCTATGTCATCAAGAAATACGAGGACGAAACGAATCTCCGCTGCCACCTCCTCGTGGACCAAAGCCGGTCGATGAACTACGGTTCGCGCGGGCACACGAAATCCGCGTATGCGGCGACATTGGCGGCGACGCTGGGGTATTTTTTGCATCTCCAAGGCGACGCGACGGGGTTGCTGACGTTTGACGACCAGGTGCGGGATTATTTGCCTGCGCGCCACGGTGCCGGTCACCTGCGCCAACTTTTGCACGCGTTGGAGCGTCCGTCAGCAGGGCGCACGACCGACTTGGCCGCGCCGTTGGAGCGGATTACGTCGCTGATCCGGCGACGGGCGTTGGTGGCACTCGTCTCTGATTTTCTGACGCCCATCGACCAGCTCGAACGGAAACTCGTCGCACTCGGGGCGTGTGGACACGAGGTCAGTTTGTTTCAAGTGCTCGACCCGGTGGAGCTCAATCTCGGCCTCGATCAGCCGGCGATGTTTGAAGACCTCGAATCGGAGCGCGCGCTCTACCTCGATCCGGCGGCGGCGCGGGCGGCTTATACGAAGAAGCTCGACGAGCACTGTGCGGCGCTGCGCGCCATGTGTCGCAAGCTCGGGATCAGTTACCATCTGCTCGCGACCGATCAGCCCTTGGAAACCGCCCTCTTTGACTTCCTGCAGGACCGCCTGAAACGCGGTCGGCAGTTTCGGCCGGCGTTCCGTGGTAGCAATGGGGGAGGGTCCGCATGAACTTTCTCACGCCGCTGTTTCTCATCGGTGGGCTCGCGATCGCGGGGCCGATTATTTTCCACCTCATCAAGCGTACGACGCGGGAGCGCACTTTGTTCAGCTCGCTGATGTTTTTGCTGCCCACGCCGCCGCGCTTGTCGAAGCGCAGCCGCCTAGAGCACCTGCTGTTGCTCCTCTTGCGTTGTCTGGCTCTCGGGTTGCTCGCGCTCGGATTCTCGCGACCTTTTTTCAAACAGACACCGCTCGACGATCCCACTGCGGTGCAGCCCAAGCGCATCGTCGTGCTGGTGGATGTGAGTGCGAGCATGCGCCGCACCGGCCTGTGGGCGGCGGCGCGCGAACGGGTGGAGGCGACGTTAGGTAAAGTGTCGGCGGTGGACCAAATCGCACTCTACACCTTCGACCGCGCGGCGACGCCGCTGCTGCCGTTTGAGGAGTGGAACCGCACGTTGGCGACCGATCGCGCGGCGCTCGCGAAGGCGCGGCTCGCTGCGGTTTCCCCGGGATGGTCCGGCACACAGCTCGGCACCGCCTTGATTGCGGCGGCCGAAGCGCTGGCCGAGAGTGACGGCAAACAATTTCCCGGTCCGCGCCAGATCGTGCTCGTGAGCGATCTGCAAGCCGGTAGCCGGATCGAAGCGCTGCAAGCCTACGAGTGGCCCAAAAATGTCACCCTCACGGTTGAGGCCGTGAAGGCGAGCAAACCAACCAATGCCGGGCTCCAACTCGTCGCTGATAGTGCCGACACGAGCCGTGCGGCCGATACGCTGGTGCGCGTCCGCGTGAGCAATTCCGCCGATGCGCAGCGTGAGCAATTCAAACTCGGTTGGACGCAAGCGTCAGGCACGGGCGAATCCGCGTTTGTGGGCAAACCGATCGACGTCTACGTGCCGCCGGGCCAGAGCCGCGTGATTGCCATGCCGATCATTAACGACACTCTCGGACTCGACCGCATTGAGCTCAAAGGTGACGATGAGGATTTCGACAACGTGGTGTCGGTGATCCCACCCGGACAGCAGCGCCTCAACGTGCTTTGGCTCGGCAACGACGCGCCTGAGGACCCCCGCCAACCGCTGTTCTTCTTGCGTCGTGCGCTCTCTGATACGCCGCGACTCGGCGTCAGTGTGGTGGCGCGCAATTCGACGGCGCAGGTGCTCCCTGAAGACGTCGCGAACGCGAGTGTCGTGTTCGTGAGCGAGGCACTGTCGGCGGCGCAGGCCGGTGCCCTCCGGGAGCAGGCCCTCGCGGGCAAGACGATCGTCTTTGCTCCGAAATCGGCGGCGGCGGCCGCAACCCTCGGTGCGTTGATCGGTCGCGAAGGCGTGGCGATCACGGATGCGACGCCGACAAACTATGCGATGTTTGCGGAGATTGATTTCAAACATCCGCTGTTCGCCCCGTTTGCCGATCCGCGGTTCAGCGACTTCACGAAAATCCACATTTGGAAATACCGGAAGCTCGATGAGGCAGGCATTCCCGACGCGCGGGTGCTCGCGCGATTTGACGGCGGCGCCCCAGCGGTGATCGAGGCGGCGATTGGCAAAGGTCGCTTGTTTGTGCTGACGACCGGCTGGCAACCCGATGATAGCCAACTCGCGGTTTCCACGAAATTTGTGCCGCTCCTGTGGTCGCTACTGGAACTTGGCGGGGGTGTCTCGGCGGCGCCCGCGCAATGGTTCGTTGGCGATACGGCACCCTTGCCGCCGGGCCCCGCTGGGACGGAGCAAACGGAGAAGGACGTGCGCTTCACGCAGCCCGGTATCCGCGAGGTGAAGATGGGTGAGCGCACGGTGCGTTTCGCGGTAAACTTGGATGCGATTGAGAGCCGCACGGTACCGCTCGCGTCGGATGAGTTGGAGCGCCTCGGCGTTCCTCTCACCCCAGCCGAGACCAAGCCCGTGGTGACGGGCGACGGCAAGATTGTGCTGCAGGGAGTCGAGGCGGAGAACCGGCAAAAACTTTGGCGGTGGTTTATCGCGGCGACCCTCGCCGTATTATTGGTGGAGTCGGCACTCGCTGGCTGGACGGCACGCAAAGAAAATTCAAAACAACCGGAGGCTGCGACATGAACAACGAGTTCCTTAAAACGAAACTTCAGCGGGTGATCCGTCGGCATCAATGGGTCGGGCTCTGGCGCAAGCTCGCGATGTGGTGGGCGGTAGCGGCCTTGGTCGGGCTCGCCTTGGTGTCGCTGCAGCGGGAGACGGGCTGGTCATCGCCGCTCGCGTTGCCCCTGCTCGCCGCCTTCGCCGCCGCCGTGGCTGCGGGCATCGCGATCAAACATTTTCAGTCCGCGCCCGACTACCGTTGGGCCGCAAAAAAAATCGAAGAGGCCAACCCGACGCTGAAGGGTGTGTTGCTGACGGCGGTCCAGCAGCACCTCGCGTCCGGGGCGGAGCCGGGTTACCTGCAACATCGGGTGTTGCAGGAGGCGATTGCGCGGAGCCAAGAGCAGAACTGGGCCGGCGTCGTGCCGGCTTGGCGACTCGCGCGGACCCAAGGGGCGCATGGGTTGGCGCTGGTCGCGTTTGTTTTCGCGCTCACTCATATCCGCGTGACAGCGCCGGTGAAGATGGGTGAAACCGTGTGGGTGGGCCCGGAGGGGGTCTCGATTTCCCCCGGTGATACGAGCATTGAGAAAGGCGAGAGCCTCGTGGTGTTGGCGCGCTTCGGGCAGACGCTGCCGCCGACGGTGGGCTTAATTGTGAGTGAGAAAAACGCGGTGGCCCGGACCATCCCGCTCCTGAAGAGCCTGGCTGATCCGGTGTTCGGAGGCAGTGTGCCGGAAGTCGCGGCTGACTTTACCTACCATCTCGAATACCGCGGTGAGAAATCTCGCGAGTTCACGGTGTCCGTCTTTGAGCACCCGCGCTTGGTGCGTGCGGATGCCGATCTCGTGTTTCCCGACTACACGAAACTCCCGCCCAAACACATCGAGGAGACGCGTCGCGTCAGCGCGGTGGTGGGTACGAAGTTGGATTTTTCGCTGCAACTCAACAAGCCCGTCGCCTCGGCGCAGTTCGTGGCCCGGGACGGCAAGAAGACGGCGATTCCATTGACGGTAACGGCGGGCAAGGCGGTCGCGACCTTGACCGCGTTCGAACTGGTGAAGTCGCAGACCTATGATTTGAAGCTCGTGGATACAGACGGACGCGCGAACAAGATCTCCGCGCCCTTCGTAATCGACGTGCAAGCGAACCGGGCACCGGAGTTGCGCCTCGCTTCGCCGCGGGGCGACGTGCGGCCGTCGGCGCTCGAGGAAATTGGGTTTGAGGGCACCGTGTTCGACGATTTCGGCGCGTCGGCCTACGGGATCTCGTACGCGATGGCCGGGGCCGAACCGAAGTTTATCGAATTGGGAACGAGCACGGCACCGAAGGAAAAACGGACGTTTACTCACCTCTTGAAACTCGAAGACATCGGCGCGAAGCCCGACGACCTTGTTTCGTGGCACGCGTGGGCGGACGATATCGGGCCTGATGGCAAGGTGCGGCGCACGAGCAGCGATTTGTTTTTCGCGGAAGTGCGGCCCTTTGATGAAATCTTTCGTGAAAGCGCGGGCATGGAATCCGAGGATCCGCCGGGCAAGGAGAAGGAGAAGCAGGGTGGTGACCAAGCGCGCAAGCTGACGGATCTGCAGAAACAGGTGATCAATGCCACGTGGCGCCTCCAACGGGACGGTGCGTCGAGCAAGTACGTCGATGACGTAAAGGTCGTGACGGATGCGCAGGCGCAGGCGCTCGAACAGGCGGAGGAAGCAAGGGAGGAGGCGCGCTCGCCCAAGGCGCAGGCCGCTTGGACAACGGCGATTGCCGAGATGAAAAATGCGCTCGATGCCCTCAAGTCGGCGGCCCAATCACCCGCGCCCCTCGCTCAGGCCCTGACCGCCGAGCAAGCCGCCTATCAATCGCTGCTCAAACTCCAAGCGCGCGAGACCAATGTGACGCGCAACAAGGGCAAGGGCGGTGGCGGTGGAAAACAGGGTAACCAGCGGCAAATTGACCAACTCGACCTGACGCAGACTGAGAACCGTTACGAAACCCAGCGGCAGGCCCAAGCCCCGCAAAACGCGGAGCGCAAAGAGCAATTACAAGTGATGAACCGGCTCCAAGAGATGGCCCGCCGTCAGCAGGATTTGAACGAACGCATGAAGGAACTGCAGGCCTCGTTGCAGGAGTCGAAGACTGAGCAGGAGAAAGAGGATATCAAACGTCGCCTCAAACGTCTCCAAGAGGAACAGCAGCAGATGCTCGCTGATGTGGATGAGATGCGCCAACGGATGGAGCGGCCGGAAAATCAGTCCCGCATGGCGGATGAAAAGCAACAGCTCGACCAGACTCGCGATGATATCCAGAAGGCAGCCGATGCCGCCGCCCAGGGCTCGGTGCCGCAAGCGCTCGCCGCCGGCACTCGTGCGCAACGCAAGCTCCAGGAACTGCGCGAAGAGATGCGGAAACAAAATTCCAGTCAGTTTGCCGAGGATCTCCGCGGGATGCGCCAAGACGCCCGCGACCTTGCCCGCGAACAGGAAAAAATCAGTCAACAGTTGGATGCGCTCGGCGGAAAACAGAAGCGGAAGTCGCTCGACGAATCCGCGGATCGCAAGGAACTGCTCGATCAACTCGCGGAGCAAAAAGAGCGCACGACCAAGTTCACCGAACGAGCCCAGCAGGTTTCCGAGCAGGCCGAAAACACCGAGCCGCTCCTCTCTCGCCAGCTTTACGACAGCGTGCGTAAGCTCAGCCAGGACGATGCGAACGCGGTGAAAGAATCGAAACAAGAACTGCTCCGCGAGGGTATGTTGACCCAAGATCTCCTCAACCGGCTGAATAAAAATGCCGAACGCGAAGGCGCGGGTAAGACCATGGATCTCGCCAAGGACATGATCAACGAGGGCTATCTCCCGCAGGCCGCGCAGGCGGGCCGACGCGCGCGCACGGGCATCGATGAATTGAAACGCGGCGTCGAGCGTGCGGCGGACAGTGTGCTCGGCGACGACGCTGAGCAGTTGAAAATGGCCCAGTCCGAACTCGACAAAATTACCGATGAACTCACCCGCGAGATTGCCCAAGCGCAGGGCCAACAGCCGGGGCAAGGGCAAACTCCGGGCGGAGAGTCGAAGACGGGTGATCCGAAACAACGTCAGGCCGGGACGCAGCCCGGCGGCGAGCGCGGCCAAGGTGAGCCCGGCGAACCCAGCACCGAAGGGGAACCGGGAACGTCCATTGAAGGAACAGAACCGGGTCAGCAACCGGGTGCAAGTGGCAAACAGCGAGGGAAACAGGCCGGTCGGGGTACGCGTGGTCTCGCGAGCGCGGACCAGGAGGGTGGCCAGCCCGGCGGGAAACGCGGTCAGCCCGGTCAAGGCGGGCAGCAGCCCGGCCAAGGTGAACAGCCGGGAGAAGCGGGTGCCGGCGGCGCAGGCCAACCCGGGCAGCCGGGCGAAGGGCAAGCTGCGGGCGAGGGTGCAGGTGGACCGGGCCAGCAGGGGCGTCAGGCCAATCGACTCGCCGGTGGTGGTCGCGATGGCCGCAACCAACCGCGCGCTGGTGGCGAGCGTGGCGGGTTGGATGTGAACACTATTCTCAACGGTGGCGGCAACGACGGCGGGGACGAACGCATCGGGCGCGGCGGCGAGATCGGCGGGATGTATCGGGGCGGTCCGTTCATCGGGGGGGATTTCGCGCCGTGGAACGAACGGCTGCGCGACGTCGAGCAATTGCTCGATTCGCCCGATCTGCGTAACGCGGTCGCGACAGCGCGCGAGCGGGCGCGGCTCTTGCGGAGCGACATCGTGAACGACCGGAAGAAACCCGATTGGGCGGTCGTGAAGCTCCAGATTTTGCAACCGCTCGTGGAAGTTCGCGCGCGCGTGGCTGAGGAGCTGTCCCGCCGAGACTCAAAGGAATCGCTCGCGCCGATCGATCGCGATCCGGTGCCGGCGCGTTTTGCGGAGTCGGTCCGTCGCTACTACGAGGAGCTCGGCAAGGACAAGCAGGTCTCTCCCTGAAATGATTTTTTTGGCTGAACTTACTTTCTCCGGTTGGCACTGGCTCTGGCCGAGCGTGGCGATGGTGGGCGCGGCGGCGCTCGTGCTCGCGTGGAGCTACCGCGCCTCGGCGGCGCAGCCTTTGCGCGGGGTCTGCCTCGCGCTGAAGATCACAGGAATCGTCGCGCTCGCACTTTGCCTCTTGGAGCCATTGTGGCTCGGGCAACGCCCGCGGGCCGGGGCCAATCTCTTTGCGGTCGTGGCCGACAATAGCGCGGGTCTGCAGATCCACGACCGCGGCGAAGCGGCCAGTCGCGGTGATGGGCTGCGGGCGCTCGTGGACCCCACCGCGGCGGGCTGGCAGTCCTCGCTGGGTGATACGTTCGAACTGCGGCGCTACCTGTTTGATGCGCGATTGCAGGCAACCAATGATTTTCACGAACTGGCGTTCGATGGCCGGTCGTCCGCGCTGGGTTCGGCACTGCGCACGTTGACGGAACGATTTCAGGGTCGTCCGCTGGCCGGCGTGTTGCTGTTCACCGATGGTAATGCGACGGACTTACCAGCTGGTGCGTTGCCCGACTTGAAGGGCCTGCCGCCGATTTACCCGGTGGTCATCGGCAAGCGTGATGCCGTGCGCGACATCGCCATGCAGCAGGTGTCAGTGAGTCAAAGTGCTTTCGAAGACGCCCCGGTGTCGGTCCAAGCTGATATCACGGCGGCGGGTTATCGCGGCCAGCCGGTTGTGGCGCGGTTAATCGACCGCACGGGGAGAACGCTGCAAGAGCAGTCGGCCGACGCTCGCGGTGATGGTGAGGCGGTGGCGTTTCGCTTTCAGCTAAAACCTGAGCAATCGGGTCTGTCGTTTTATCAAGTGCGGGTCGGTGCGCGGAGCGAGCTGGTGCCTGTGCTGGTGGCACCGCCGCCGGCGGCGACCGGAACACCTGCGACAACCGCGGCTTCGACGACTGCAGTGCCCGCGGTTGCCCCCAAGACGGACGAGGCCACGCTCGCGAACAACGTTCGCGTGATCGCGGTGAATCGGGGGCAGGGGCCGTTTCGCATTCTCTATGTTTCAGGCCGGCCGAATTGGGAGTTTAAGTTTCTCAACCGTGCTTTGATGAGCGACGAACAGGTTCAGCTCGTGGGGTTGATCCGAGTCGCGAAACGCGAGCCGAAATTCGATTTCCGTGGGCGTGCGGGCGAGACGAGCAATCCGCTCTTCCGGGGCTTCGGCAATCAGTCGGCCGAGGATGTGCAGGGTTACGATCAACCGGTGCTCGTGCGGCTCAATACGCGCGACGAGATCGAACTGCGCGCGGGATTTCCGCGCACGGCGGAGGATTTGTTCGGGTATCACGCGGTGATTTTGGATGACCTGGAGGCGGAATTTTTTGCGCCGGAACAGGCCATGTTGTTGCAGAGATTTGTGTCCGAGCGGGGCGGCGGTTTTCTGATGCTCGGCGGCATGGAGTGTTTCCAAGAAGGTAAATACGTGCGCACGCCGATCGGTGACATGCTCCCGGTTTATCTCGACCGCGAGGCGCAGGCGACCGCGCCGCTCGGCCCGGTGCATCTGCAACTCGCGCGTGAAGGCTGGTTGCAGGCGTGGGCGCGGCTGCGTGACAATGAAGGCGACGAGCGGGCGCGGATCGACGCGATGCCGACGTTTGACGTGGTCAATCGCGTGCGTGCGCTCAAGCCCGGCGCGAGTGTGATCGCGAGCGTGCGCGACGAGAAAGGCGAGGAATTGCCCGCATTGGCTGTGCAGCGTTTTGGCCGTGGCCGCACCGCGACGCTGATGATCGGTGATCTCTGGAAGTGGGGCATGAAAGATGCGGCGTCGCGTTTGGATATGGAGAAGGCGTGGCGGCAGCTCGCGCGTTGGCTGGTGGCCGATGTGCCGAATCGCGTCGATTGTGCGGTCGAGACGCTCGCCGCGGATGCGAACGGAGCGGTGCGCGTGCAGGTGCGCGTACGCGATGAAAAATTTCAATCGGTGGATGATGCGGTGGTGGTGATCGACGTGGAGCCGGTGGTGTTCGCAGGCACCGCAGGAGCGACGGGGCCGGCGATCCGACTCGAGGCCGAGCCGGCACTCAGCGAACCGGGGCTTTATCAAGTGACCTATGTGCCTCGCCAGACAGGTGGTTACAAAGTCTTCGCGAGCGTGAAAAATCCGGCCGGCGCCGATCTCGGTCGCGCCGAAGCGGGCTGGAGCACTGACCTCGCGGCCGAGGAATTTCGCTCGCTCACCCCCAATGTTGCCCTGCTCGAAGACCTCGCACGGAAAACCGGTGGCGAAGTGATCTCCGCGGTTGATTTGGAGAAGTTCGCAAAACGTCTGCCGCAGTTGCGCGCCCCGGTGATGGAGACGTGGTCTTATCCGGCTTGGCATACGCCGCTCTTGTTCGGATTCGCGCTCGCGTGTTTGCTGGCGGAGTGGGGATTGCGGCGCTGGAAAGGTATGCCATGAAGATCCGATTTTGTTGGATGCTGTTTGTCCTGTTGGCTGCGGGGACGCGCAGCGTCGCGAATGAACGCGCGACGGTCATCGTGGTCGTGGGTGCGCCCGGTGAGGATGAGTATGCCACGGTGTTTGCGCAGCAGGTTGAGGCGTGGAAGAAAGTCTGCGCGCAAGCGGGAGCGAAGCCGATTGTGATCGGTGCGGAGGTCAACGACGCGACGTCGGATCGCGACTGTGTGAAGCTAGCGTTGGAAGCTGAAACGAAAACCGGTTCGGACGAACTTTGGATCGTGTTGGTGGGCCACGGTACCTTTAACGGCAAAGAGGCGAAGTTCAATTTGCGCGGGCTCGATCTCGCCGCGACAGACTTGGCCGAGTGGCTGAAGCCGTTTCAACGTCCGCTCGCGATCATCGACACGGCGTCGGCCAGTGCGCCGTTTCTCAGTGAACTCGCCGGCAAGGGCCGCGTGGTCGTGAGCTCGACCCGCAGCGGGAACGAGCAAAACTACGCGCGGTTTGGAAAGTTTTTTGCGGAAGCGATCGGCGATCCCAAGAGCGACTTCGACAAGGATGGACAGATTTCACTTTTGGAAGCGTTTCTCAGCGGCTCCCAGAGGACGGCGGAGTTTTACAAAACGGAAGGTCGGCTCGCAACGGAGCACGCCTTGATGGATGATAATGGTGACGGACTCGGCACGCCAGCCGACTGGTTCCGCGGAGTGCGGGCGACGAAACAGGCCAAGGACGGGGCCACGCTCGACGGGACCCGGGCGCACCAATTTCACCTCGTGCGCAGTGCCGCCGAGCAGCAGTTGCCGAGCGCAGCACGGGCGCGACGGGATGCGCTGGAGTTGCAGATCGCCAAGCTGCGCGAAGGTAAAGCGAAGATGGCAGCAGCGAAATATTTCGCTGAGCTGGAGAAGCTGTTGTTGGAGCTGGCGGCGGTCTACGAGGGAACGTGATCGGTCGTCCGAAAAATTGACGTGGCGCCGGGGCGCACGGATTGTTTGCTTGCGGTCATGTTCACCCGCTTCTCGGTCGCCCCGCTGCACACCATGACCCGCTCGCTCGCCGGCGTCGCGATGGGGCGGACCGCGCCCGACCTCGTGATCACCGGTGCTCGTGTGCTTTCGACCTACACTGAACGCATCCACGCGGATCGGGAGGTGTGGATCAAGGGCGGCCGGATCGCGACGGTGAAGCCAGCGGGGTCCTACAAGAAATCGCAGCTCGCTGGTGCGAAGCTCTACGAAGCGCGAGGCGGGATCTTGGCGCCCGGCTTGGTCGATCCGCATGTGCACATCGAGAGCAGCATGATGACAGCCTGTGCGTTTGCGGAGGCGGC
>SYGN01000186.1 GCA_005799525.1 Opitutaceae bacterium
ACCAGGCGCTCTACCAGACTAAGCTACACCCCGAGAGTTCAAGAGAGGACGGGGGAAGGGTTGGCGTGTCAATGGCGACGTTGGGTTATTATTCTAAATTTTCCAAAGGGGTCGGGCACGGGACGCGTTGGCAATAAATCTCTTAGTGGGGTGGGGCTGGTTTCCGTCCAAGGGGCTGGTCAAAGCTGGAGCTCAAAACGGACGGATCTTCCGAATTCGTTTCCTAGGTAGATTGTAAATAATCTCTGCTTGCCTCGTTCTGCGATAGTCCTTCTTCTGCGTTTTTACATGTCAACCATGGACACCATTTCTCGCGAAAATAATAGCATGCTTCCCGTCGGCGGCATTGTCGTCGGCGTCATCGGATTGCTGCTCGGCGGCATCGCCCTTCTTCAAATTTCGAAGGTCAACAAGACCCTCGCTGAGCACCAAGTAAAAGTGGATTTGGTGGATACCGTCAAGGGTCAGGCTGAGACCGCTGCCGCAGTTGCCGAAAAAACCGCCAAGGAAGTCTCGGGTCTTACCCGTTCGACGCAGGACGCTTTCAACCAGGTCGGTGGTGAGCTCGGAAATCTCCGCGGCGCGATCACCAAACTCGAGGAAGCGGCCAAGAAGCCCGCTCCCGTGGCTGCCGACAAAAAAGGTGGCAAGAGTGGTCCCGCGGTTGCTGGTCCCGGTGAATACGTCGTCAAGGCTGGTGATGGTGGCGCCAAAATCGCGAAAGCGAGTGGGGTCTCGCTCGCCGATCTTCAAGCTGTCAACCCCGGCGTTGACTGGACCAAATTGAAGCCTGGCCAGAAGGTTAAGCTTCCCAGAAAATAATTCTCGCGCTTGCCGCGCGATGTCCTGATGCCTCCTCGCCCCGCGGCTCGGAGGCATTTTTATTTCCCGGCTGTCACCCCATGACTATCGCTGCCGCTTCCACTGGCCCCTCGCGCTGGGAAAAACTCGGTTCAACGACGGTGGCGCAGACGCGCGTGCTCGATTTACTCAGTGTGCGTTACCGCCATCCGGTGCGCGGAACCGAGAAGGACTTTGTCGTCGTGGTGCCGTCCGATTGGTGTAATGTCCTCGCCCTTACGCCCGACGGTCGGCTCGTGCTGGTGCGGCAGTTCCGCTTCGGGATCGACGGATTTTCCTTGGAGATTCCGGGCGGTGTGATGGAGGCGGGCGAGGATCCGATCGAGGCGGGGTTGCGCGAATTGCGCGAAGAAACGGGCTTCACGGGTGAGCGGGCGCGCCTGCTCGGGAGCGTGCATCCGAATCCGGCGATTCAGTCGAACCGCTGCCACTTTGTGCTGGTCGAGGATGCGGTGCAGTCCGCCTCGCTGGCATGGGATGCGGACGAAGAAATCGCAGTCGTGACGATGCCTGTGGACGCGGTTCTCGCGCACGCCCGGGTTGGCGGCCTCACCCACGCACTCGCGCTCAACGCGCTGTTTCTATTTGAACCGCATTGGCGCGCACGCGAGCACGCTTCCGAGGCGGCCGTTTGACTTGCGGACATCGCCCGATTATGTCAGCTCGCTTTCGATCACTCTGATGTCTGCTCACCTTTTCGCGAACGCTCCCGACACGCTGGGCTCCGCACCTGCGGGTTTTTTACCTGAGGGGTTGGAGCGGGAAGTGCGAAAAATTTACGAACGCAGTCCGGTTTACGTGCAGCGTTTCCCGCTGCACTTCGAGCGGTTGAAATGGTCGTGTTTTCACGAGATTCCAGCTCTTTCGAAAAAAGAAATTGTGGAGCGTGGACACCATGCGTTTTTCGCTGACTACGAAGAGATCGAACGCGGGTTGACGGAGAAAAAATTTGAATACGAAAGCACCGGCGGCACCACGCAATCGCCGATGACGGTGATCATGGAAGCGGGCTGGTGGAATGCGCAGACCGAGCGGGCCTATCGCGCGTCGCCGATTCTGAGCGAATTCGCCGGTCGGCCGTATCGCAAGTGCGTCCTCGCTCCGGTGGGCTGCTCGAGCAATCTCTGCCCTTTCGAGGATCATCCGTTTCCGCACCGGTATTTTGACGGGGTGGTTTACCTCAATCTTTCAAGTGATCCGTTTGCCTTTCCGGAGGGAGAGTGGGACCGGATTATGCGCGAGTTGCAGGCGACGAAACCTGAGGTCATCGAGGGCGAGCCGGTGTATCTTTCGCTCTTGGCGCGCGCGGCTAAGAAGCGTGGCGTCACCGTGCCTAGCGTGCGTGCGGTGATCCTCACTTATGGGAAGGCGAGCACCCAGCACGGCCGGCGCATAGCGGAGACTTTTCCGGCGGCGCAGGTCGATCTCTACGGCTCGACGGAGGCGGGTTACTTGTTTGTCGGCGAGGCGTTCAAGGAAAACTCGCAGGCCGTCGACGCGAACGCGTTTATCGAGCTCGTGCCGTGGCGTGCCAGTCTGCCGGACGTGTTTCAGATTTACGTCACCACGCGTGACCGCGAGGCCATGCCGCTGTTGCGTTATCACACCGGCGACATTGTGCAGAAATTCGCCGGCGGATTTCGCCTGTTGGGCCGTGAGGGCAACCTGTTCTTCCGCGCCGACGGATCGTTGGTCTCGCCGACAGAGGTCGACGCTGCGCTGCCACTGGACTTCGCGTGCTGGCACTACTCGCTCGTGCAGACTGGAGAGATGCGATGGGACTTTCACTATGTGGCCGATGAGACGGCCGCGCACCGTGAAGTCGAAACTGCACTTGCGCAGATGCTCGGCGGCGGGGCCCGCGTAAACGCCTTCCGCCGCAAATTTATCGCACCGGCGGCGAGTGGTAAGTTTTCATTGTTGAAGCCCTTGGCGCGGTAACGGGCCGGGTCGGGTTAGGTGATCGCGGGGTTTCTTCTTGAAAAGGTTAGGCTCGCTAATTCTGTGTGTATGTTGTGACGCGCCACTTTACTTCGAGCGGATTGGTGAGCAGGTTTCCGCTGTCCTGCGCTTCCACTCCCCCTGCGACTCTTTGCGATGAACCTCGTTGGCTCCCTCTTCGGCTCCTCTATCGGCCGGAAAATAATCATGGCCCTCACTGGCCTGATTCTGATCGGCTTCGTGGTCGTTCATCTGGTGGGTAACCTCCAGATTTTCCAGGACCCTGATCACCTCAACGGCTACGCTCAATTTCTCCATCAGCTCGGACCGCTCCTGTGGGTCGTGCGCATTGGTCTCATTGTTTCTGTGGTGCTGCACATTTGGGCGGCGACCGTGCTGACGCTTGAAAACAAGCGGGCGCGCGGCGCCGAGTATGGTTTCAAGCACACGATCCAGGCGACGTTGGCTTCCCGCGCGATGCGCTGGACGGGCGTCATCGTCCTCGCGTTCGTTATCTATCATTTGGCCCACTTCACTTGGGGTGTGGTACAAACCGAGACTTTTAAGGAAACGCCCCCGTTGAATCACTATACGATGGCCAAAGATTACCGGGTGGCTGGATTCACGGTCGTGAAGGCCGGCGCCGATGTCGCCAATGTCTACAACATGGTGGTCCTTGGATTTCAGAACAAAGTCGTCGCGCTCTTTTATATCATCGCCGTCGGTTTGCTGAGCATCCATCTTCTGCACGGCTTCGATAGCCTCTTCCAGACGCTCGGCCTGCGGAACGTCAAATGGTCCGCGCTCGTACGTAAGGCCGCGCTCGCGCTCTGCTGGGTCTACTTTCTCGGCAACCTCGCCATCCCCGGCGCTGTGCTCGCCGGTAAACTCCAGCCGCACTCCGCCAAGGTCGCTCCCGCAGTCCAACGCTAATCCCTCTCTGCCATGGCCACGCTCGATTCCAAAATTCCCTCTGGTCCGCTCGCCGACAAGTGGCGCAAGCACAAGATGGACAGCAAGCTCGTCAATCCCGCCAACAAGCGGAAATACGAGGTGATCGTCGTCGGTGCCGGCCTCGCCGGCTCCTCGGCTGCATCGTCGCTCGCGGACATGGGCTATAAGGTGAAGTGCTTCGTTTTTCACGACAGCCCGCGCCGCGCCCACTCCATCGCTGCGCAGGGCGGCATCAATGCCGCCAAGAATTATCAGAATGACGGCGACAGCGTTCACCGCCTTTTCTACGACACCATCAAGGGTGGCGATTACCGCGCCCGCGAGGCCAACGTTCATCGTCTCGCCGAAGTTTCCGCGAACATCATTGACCAGTGCGTCGCGCAGGGCGTGCCCTTCGCGCGCGAATACGGCGGCCTCCTTGCGAACCGCTCCTTCGGTGGCGCGCAGGTTTCCCGCACGTTTTACGCCCGCGGTCAGACCGGCCAGCAACTGCTCCTCGGCGCTTACTCGGCGCTCTCCCGCACCGTCGGCCAGGGACTCGTCGAGCTCCATACGAATTCCGAAATGCTCGATCTCGTGCTGGTCAACGGCCACGCGAAGGGCGTCATCATCCGCGATCTCATCACTGGAGTCGTCACGCGCCACACCGCCGACGCCGTCATCCTCGCGACCGGCGGTTACGGCAACGTTTTCAATCTCTCGACCTACGCGCGCCAGTCGAACGCCACGGCGATCTGGCGCGCCTACAAGCGCGGCGCCTGCATGGCGAATCCTTGCTACACCCAAATCCACCCGACGTGTATCCCCGTGAGCGGCGACTACCAGTCGAAGCTCACGCTCATGTCCGAGTCGCTCCGCAACGATGGTCGGATCTGGGCACCGAAGCGCATGGGCGAAAACCGCGCGCCCGCTGAGATTCCCGAGGACGATCGTGACTACTATCTCGAGCGCCTCTATCCCAGCTTTGGCAATCTCGCCCCGCGCGACATCGCCTCGCGCGCCGCGAAACGCGTGTGCGACGAGGGCCGCGGCGTCGGCGAGACCGGGCTGGGGGTTTACCTCGATTTTGCCGACGCGATCAAGCGTCTCGGCGAGCCCGCTGTGCGCGAGCGCTACGGCAATCTCTTCGACATCTACCACGAGATCACCGCCGAGAGCGCCTACAAGGCTCCGATGCGCATTTACCCGGCGGTTCACTACACCATGGGCGGTCTCTGGGTGGACTATAACCTCATGTCGAATGTCCCCGGCCTGTTCGTGCTCGGCGAGGCGAACTTCTCTGATCACGGCGCCAATCGTCTCGGTGCGAGCGCGCTCATGCAGGGCCTCGCCGACGGCTATTTCGTCATCCCCTACACGGTGGGCGACTACCTCGCTGGGCAGAAGCCCGGTTCGCGTCTGAGCGCCGACTCCGCTGAATGCAAGGCCGCCGAAGACACTGTGAACGCGATGTCGAAACGCTTCCTCGGCACGAAGGGCAAACAGCCCGTCAGCCATTTTCACAAACGCCTCGGTAAAATCATGTGGGATCATTGCGGCATGGCGCGCACGAAGGAAGGCTTGGAGGCGGCGTTGCAAAAAATCCCCGCGCTCCGCGAAGAGTATCACGCGACAGTCAATGTCCCCGGCTCCGGCGACACGCTCAACCAGTCGCTCGAACGGGCGGGCCGCGTCGCCGACTTTATCGAACTGGGCGAGCTCATGTGCCGCGACGCCCTCACGCGTGAGGAAAGCTGCGGCGGTCATTTCCGCGAAGAGCACCAATATCCCGACGGCGAATGCAAACGTGACGACGATAAGTTCGGTCACGTCGCCGCGTGGGAATTCCAAGGCGTCGGTAAAACGCCCATCCGCAACGTTGAGCCGCTCAACTACGAGTTCGTGAAGATGAGCGTCCGTAATTACAAATAAGCCTTCGCCTCGATGCCTGCGAACGAGTCAGCCAAACCGATGGTGAATGTGATCCCCGCTGAGCGGATCGAGTCGCGGGTCTTGCTGATTCGTGGCGAGAAAGTGCTGATCGATTCTGAATTGGCCGAGCTCTATGGCGTAGAAACCGGAGCGCTGAATCGCGCGGTTCTACGCAACCCCGCGCGGTTTCCGGCCGATTTCATGTTTCGGCTCACGGCGGATGAGTTCAAAAACTTGAGATGCCAAATTGGCACCTCAAGCTACGGTGGACGCCGGTTTCTTCCCTATGCCTTCACCGAGCAAGGTGGCGCCATGCTCTCGGGTCTTCTCAACTCACCGCGCGGCGTCGCCGTCAACTTCGAGATCATGCGCGCTTTCGTCCGCCTCCGTCAGCTGATCACCACGCACGTCGAGCTCGCCCGCAAACTCGTGACCATCGAGCGGAAATACGACGCGCAGTTCAAAGTCGTGTTCGACGCCATCCGCGAACTCATGACTCCGATCGTCCCCGAAAAAAAAGGCGAGATGGGCTTTCACACCCGCATTTCCTCGCTCAAGCCGAAGCGCGCCACGACCTAGCTTCGCGCATTCGCCCCTGTCCCCGCTTAACCTCATTTCTCTCTATGGTCGCCGCATCTTCTTACCAATCCATCAGCGTCACCCTCCGTGTTTGGCGCCAAGCCGGCCCCAAGGCTCTCGGCCAATTCAAGGACTACGCCGCGAAAGATCTGAATTCGAACATGTCCTTCCTCGAGATGCTCGACGTCGTGAACGACGAGCTGACCTTGAAAGGCGAAGAGCCGATTGCGTTTGCGCACGATTGTCGCGAGGGCATCTGCGGCACCTGCTCGCTCACGATCAACGGCAAGCCCCACGGTCCCGGCAAAGGCATCGCCACCTGCCAGACCTACATGCGCAGTTTCCGCGACGGAGACATCATCGTCGTCGAGCCCTTCCGCGCGGCGGCGTTTCCGTTGATCAAAGACCTCGTGGTCGACCGCACGTCGTTCGACAAAATCATGCAGGCGGGTGGCTTCATCACCGCGCGTGCCGGCTCTGCGCCCGAAGCCAATGCGGCCCCGGTGCCGAAGGGCGATTCCGATTTGGCGATGGATGCGGCCCAATGCATTGGTTGCGGTGCGTGCGTCGCGGCGTGCAAGAACGCGAGTGCGATGCTCTTTGTATCCGCAAAAGTTGGCCACCTCGGATTGTTGCCACAGGGCCAAGCCGAGCGGGATCGTCGGGTGCTCGCGATGGTGCACACGATGGACGAGGAAGGCTTTGGCAACTGCACGAATCAATATGAGTGCAGCGCCGCGTGCCCGAAGACGATCAGTCACGACTTCATTGCGCGCATGAACCGCGATTATCTCGGCGCGACGTTGCGGAGTGCATTCAAGCCCGAGGCTGCCAGCTCCGCGGGTGGCGCGTAGGCCATAACGATGCCGTAGTGGAGGGCCGTCGCTGGCCGACGCGCCGTCCTTCGACTGAAACATCCGGCGCGGTGCCGAGCACCAGCCCTACACCTATTGTGGTGTCCACGTTTTCATTCGTAAAAAGAGCTTCGATTGCCTAGCTACGGGTAAGCTCTCGCCGACCGTTTCGATTTCAGAGGCGCGGCCAAGAGGTCGCGCCTTTTTCGTAACGTTCCGGGCCTCGCGCGGGAGCAGCTTTTTTGTGCTCAAAACACGGCCAGTGCTTTGGCGCTTTCGACGACGACCCAAGCGCCGCCACCGAAGAGAGCGAGGCGGAAGAGATTTTTCATTAACTTGCGCCCGCGGAGGACGGTGTCGTGCAGGTCGGTGTCGAGCTTGGTCCGGTTGTTTTGACCGATAAAGCTGGCGAACCGGGGGTCCCGAAAACGGCCGCGTCGATCGTTCCGCAGACCAAACCGGAGGGGCGGACGACGACAGAAATTGAGCAACGCGCGAAGCACATTGGCATCTCGAAAATTTGGTGTCGTTTTATCAAGGGTAAACTCGCTACGTTTCTATTTTTCACGCTTTTTTCTCAAACCCATCCACGACCATGCACCACTTCCAATACTCCGGCCATAATTTGCACTGTGAGTCCGTTGATCTCGCCGCCGTCGCCAAACTCTACGGTACGCCCACCTACGTCTACAGCGCGGCGACGATGGCGGACAATTACACGCGCCTTGCCCGCGGGCTCGCCGGCCTCGATGTGCAGCTGTGCTTCGCGATGAAGGCTAACTCAAACATCGCCGTGCTGCGCCACTTCGCGAATCTCGGCGCGGGCTTCGATCTGGTGAGCGGCGGCGAAATCCGCCGGGTGCTCGTGGCTGGGTCGACTGTGAGCACGAGTGTTTTTGCGGGTGTCGGTAAGACGGAAGGGGAGATCAGACTGGCGCTGGAAAACGGCATTTTCGCCTTCCACGTCGAGAGCGAGCCCGAGTTGGCCCGCATTAACCACGTCGCCGGTACGCTCGGCGTGAAGGCCCCGATCGCGATCCGCATCAATCCAGACGTCGACGCTCACACGCATGCGAAAATCACGACGGGTAAGAGCGGCAATAAGTTTGGTATCCCTCTGAAGCATGCGGCGGCGGCCTATGAGGCGGCCTCGAAGTACCCGCACATCGCGATCAAGGGCGTGCAGATGCACATCGGCTCGCAGCTCACTTCGGCGGGTCCGTTTGTCGAAGCCGTTGAAAAGGTTTCATCCTTTGTAGCCGAATTGAAGGTGAAGTATGGCATCACCTACTTCTCGATCGGTGGCGGCATGGGCATCGTTTACAAGGACGCGCTCGCGAGCGGTGAGAAGGCGTGGTGGGACGCGCAACCTGCCGACCAGCGCCCGCTCACGCCCGAGAGCTATGGCGCGGCGCTGGTACCGTTGCTGCAACCGCTCGGCCTCAAGATTCTCCTCGAACACGGGCGTTTTATGGTCGGCAATGCCGGCGTGCTCGTCTCCCGCGTCGAACATCTCAAGCGGGGTGCCGGCAAGAATTTCCTGATCGTCGATGCGGCGATGAACGACCTGGTTCGTCCCGCGATGTACGACAGCTTTCACGAGATTGTCCCCCTGCAGCGCGACTCTTCGCGTCATGCGCTCCTCGCCGATATCGTCGGGCCGATTTGCGAGAGCGGTGACTGCTTTGCGAAGGATCGTCAGATCCAAGAGGTCGGCGAAGGCGAACTCTTGGCGTTCATGAGCGCTGGCGCCTATGGCTATGCGATGGCGAACCGCTACAACACGCGCGGCATGGCGGCTGAGGTGTTCGTCAAGGGCAGCTCGTTTGAGTTGATCAATACGCGGGAGACCTTCGAGCAGATGATCGCGGGCGAAAAGATCCCGGCGTTTCTGAAGTAAGTTCGTTCGCCACGGATGGACGCGGATAAACACGGATTGCACGGAAGCTTCGGCCGGGAGCAACTCCGAGTTATCGGTCGCTTGCTGCGGTCATCCCGCTTCTCACGAAGCGGGCTACAACGGCGAACGTGATAGTCTGGTAGCCCGTTTCGTGAGAGGCGGGACTGAGACAGAGAAAGGGCGTCCCTCCGGTTGGTCGGTTTCTTTTTCCGTGTATTCCGGGTATTCCGTCGGCAAACAGATGACATGAAATTCGTCGTCGTCGGTTCCGGGGCTTGGGGCACGGCCTTCGCGCTGCACCTCGCGCGCGCCGGTCACGCGACGGTGCTCGTCCCTCGTCGGGCCGAGCAAGCAGCGCTCATGGCGACGTCCCGTGAAAATACGGACTATCTTCCGGGGATTGCTTTGCCTTCACCTGTGTTGGTGACGGCCGACCTCGCGACTGCACTGGCGAATGCTGACGTGATTTTGTTGGCGTGTCCGACCCAAGCATTGCGGGAAACCGGTGCGCGGGTCCGGGTGGCGCTGCCGGTCGATGCACGGTTGAAGATGATCGTGAGTCTGGCGAAGGGCATCGAACTCGAGACGCACCTCCGGCCCTCGCAAGTGATCGCCGAGGTGTTGCCCGGACGAGTGGCGGGGGCGCTCACCGGGCCGACCAACGCGGGCGAAGTGGCGCGGAGCTTGCCGGCGGCGATGGTGTTGGCGTCGAAGGGGCCGACGGTATGCTTGGCCGAGGTGCAAGCGGCGATCAGCGGACCGACGCTGAGGGTTTACACCAGTAGCGATTTGGCCGGTGTTGAATTTGGCGGGTGCCTCAAAAATATCTACGCGATCGCGGCGGGTTGCTGCGATGGGTTAAGGCTCGGGGATAACACGCGCGCTGCGTTGTTGACGCGGGCGTTGGCGGAGATGGTGCGGGTGGGCGAGGCGCTCGGTGCGCGGGCGGAAACGTTTTACGGCCTGAGCGGGTTCGGTGACCTCGTGGCCACGTGTCATGGGGAGTGGAGCCGCAATCGCGAGTTCGGTCTGCGCCTCGGCGAAGGCGCGAGTGTCGCGTCGCTGCTCGCGCATCGGAAAACCGTCGTCGAAGGACACAAGTCAGCGGAGTCGTTTGCCGGATTGTGTGTCGAAAAGGGCATCGACGCGCCGATTTTGCGCGAGGTGCACGCGATTTTATTTGAAGGTAAAAAGCCCGCCGCGGCGTTGTCCGCGCTGATGACACGCGGGTTGAAGCGCGAGTGACTCCCGCTGGCGGGCGCGGGGGAATCATGCAGCCGACGTTAATTTTTCCCGAGGAGCCGCAATTGAATCGCGGGCCGGAGGTCGTGGCGGAGACGGGTTCTGCGGCGCTGACGGTGGAAAATCTTTGCGCGGCGTATCGGCGGGGGATTTTTCCGTGGCCGGACCGACCGGGCGACCCAATCCCTTGGTGCAGTCCGCGCCGACGCGCGGTGCTGAAGTTCGCTGAACTCACACCAGGGCGAACGTTGGAGAAGACGGCACGAAAGCCGGGCTGGAGTTACTCGATCGATCGGGCATTTCCCGAAGTGATTGCGGCGTGCGCAGCGGCTGGGCGACCCGGGCAGGACGGCACGTGGATCAGCCCGGCAGTGGTGGCTGCTTACACGGCGCTGCACCACGCGGGCTGGGCGCACAGCGTCGAAGTGTGGCGCAATAGCGAGTTGGTCGGCGGACTTTATGGCGTCGACGCGGGCGGATTTTTCGGTGGGGAAAGCATGTTTCATCACGTGGACAACGCGTCGAAGCTCGCGGTCTGTTTTCTGGCCCGCCACCTGACCGAGCGCGGACAGACGTGGATGGATATCCAGCAACTCACGCCGCACATGGAGCGGCTCGGCGCGCGGGAGGTGACGCGGGCGACATTTCTGGCGCAGTTGGCAAAGGAGATTGCGGTGGGGCGGGTGGTGTTTGCGTCCGGAGAAAGCGGCGGGAAAAAGCCATGATCAGTAAAACCGGATTTGCACCACAACCTTGGGGGATATCGCCACCAAAACCTTGGGGCGCCACAACCGGGCCGCGAAACTAAGCCGCGTGTGAACCGTCGGGCTAATGCTCACCAGCGCGTGCGGAGCAGGGCAGGTCAGAGACCTTGCCCTATTCCAGACGGGATCAGTGTCCGGCGCCGGCTTGGTGCTCTTGGATGTATTCCTGCTTCAGCCCGAGTTTCTCGGGGGCGTGGAGGACGAGCATTTTCATACGGATGTCGGCGGGGACTTGGGCGGAGGTCGCCTTGGACACGACGATCATCAGGCCAATCGCGAGCGGCACGGTCCAGATCGCGGGCTGTTCGCAAAGGATGCGGAGGAGCGGGTGTTGCGCCCAGAAGCCGTTGAGTGGGGCGAAGCCAGCGAAGATTTTGCCCATCGGGCCCTTGTCGAGCGCGAGCGTGCCGAGGTTGGTGAGCGCGGCAGCGCCGAGAGCGCACAGGCCGCCGGTGAGCATGCCGGTAGCGGCACCCTTCATTGTCATCCCACGCCACCACACGCTCATAAAGAGCAGTGGAAAATAACTCGCGGCGGCGATCGCGAAGGCTTGGCCGACCATGAAGTTGATTTCGAGCGGCTCGACGAAGCAACCGAGCGTGACGGCGACGCCGCCGATGAGCACGGCGGCGACTTTGAAGGCAAACATCCGCTCGGCCGGTTGGGACTTGGGTCGCAACATGCGTCCGTAGACGTCGTGGGCGAGCGCGCCCGTCATCGAGACGAGCAGGCCGCTGAACGTACTCATGAAGGCGGCGAACGCCCCGGCGCAGGTGATGCCGCTGAGGATGGAGCCGACGACACCGTATTTCGCCCCGATGAGGGTGGGGAGTTCGAGGACGATCTTGTCCGTGCCCTTCGCGCCGACGCCGCTGTAGAGTTCAGGGAGAAGATTGCGACCGATCACGCCGAAGATCGGCGGGAAAACATAGAAGACACCGATCAAAATCATCACCCACATCGTGGTCTTCTTGGCGGCGACGCCGTCGGGATTCGTGTAGAAGCGGACCAAAATGTGCGGGAGTCCGGCGGTACCGCAGACGAGCGCGATGATGAGCGAGTAGGTGTAGAGGAGTGAGTAGGGCTTCTGGTGTTCGGCGAGAAACGCGGGGCGCTGTTCGGCGGGGAGCGCGTTGGCTGCGGCGGTGACGGCCTTGGTGGTGAGCGGGCCGAACGGGGCGATCCATGCGGTGTCCTTCGGGGCTTTTTCGACGAGCGGTTTGCGTTCGACGGAGGAAACGGGTGGCACGGTTTCACCGGGAGCGAGGTTGGCGCCGATCTGGGTGTTGTAGAACCCGACGACGGCCATGAGCACGAAAACCGGCACGCTGATCGCGAACATTTTTATCCAATATTGGAATGCCTGCACGAGGGTGATGCCCTTCATACCGCCGAGCGCGACGTTGAAGGTGATCACTGCGCCGACGAGCACGACGCCGACCCAGTAAGGGAGACCTGGGAAAATGTAGGCGAGGGTGACGCCCGCGCCTTTCATCTGAGGCATCGTGTAGAAAAATCCGATGAAGAGGACGAAACACACGGCGATTTTGCGGAAGAGCGGCGAGTCGAACCGGCCCTCGGCGAAATCGGGGATCGTATAGGCACCAAAGCGACGCAGGGGGCCTGCGATGAAGAGCAGGAGAAACAGGTAGCCGCAGGCGTAACACACCGGATACCACAGCGCGTCGTAGCCGGACGACATTACCATGCCGGCGACGCCCATGAAGGACGCGGCGGAGAGGTATTCGCCGGAGATGGCGGAGGCGTTCCAGCCGACTGAGACGGAGCGGCCGGCGACGAAGAAGTCGCTCGCGGTCTTGGAGGTTTTCGCGGAGCGGAAACCCATCCACAGGGTGACGGCGACGGTGAGAAAGGAGAAGCCGAAGATCCAAGGATCGACGCCGTTGAGGAGTGCGAGCGGTAGATTCATAGCTTAGCGGCGCGCTTCGTTGACTTCATCTTCCTCGAGGCGCAGGGAGCGCTTGATGAAGACGTAGGAAATAATCCAGACGAAGGGGAAAAACAGAATGCCCAGAATCAGCCAGCTCAGCGTAAAGCCGGCGACGCGCGTCGCCATGAAGGCGGGCGCGACATAGTTGAGGAGCGGCAGGCCGAGGAGGGAGACGAGGAACGTCGCGGCGCAGGCGACGGAGAGGGCGAGTTGGCGGCGCATCAGCGAGCGGAGAAACGGCTCGCTGTGCACGACGTCTTCGTGGGCGGGGGTGGGGGAGGACATGCGAGGCGGGAGTGTGCAAGGGGGAGGGCGCTGCGCAAGCCCGGCGGTGGGCGGACAGTCGGCGGCGAGGCGAACGGTTCGTCACAGGGAACGGAGCGTTCGCAGCCTCTTTCGGTGGATTCGTCCCATGCGCGTTGGCCCAGGGGCTGTTTCTGGCTTTCTCGGCCTAATGAATCCTCCCCGCTGCTTTTTCCTCCCCGTTGCCGAAATATCTGCCAACACCGAGGTGTTGGCGGTCCAAGCGAAGGCGGAGTTGATCGATCTCGTGGTTCGAGCCCAGCGCAATGAAATGGCGGCGCAGTCGGAGCTCGTGCGGCGCTACACGGTGCGGATCTCGGCGTTTGTTCGGCCGATTCTATTTCAACCGAGCGCGGTCGAGGACGTGGTGCAGATGGTGTTCATAAAAATGGTGCGGCGGCTGATGCTGTTGCGCGATCCGGCGGTGTTTCAGTCGTGGTTGTTCCGGTTGGCCCGCAACACGGCCGTGGATTTTCTGCGGCGGCAGCGTTGCCGGCCGACCATGGTGTCGGATGATATTGAATTTGAGCGTGCGCCCGATACGAGCAGTGAACGGTCGGTGGCGGAAATCATGGAGGCACTGAATCTCGCCTTGGAGCGGCTGAGTCCGAAGGACCGGGATTTGGTGACGATGATCGTTGAGGGAAACAGCTATCAAACTGTGGCGGCCCGCGAAGGTCTGACGGTGGGTGCGGTGAAAGTGAGACTGAACCGGGTGCGGCCGTTTTTGCGCGCGAGCGTCGGCGCGGCGGTCGGGGTACGCGTGGGTGCGCCGACGGGTGGTAAGTGGCGGCAGCCGTCGCGGGCGGGGATGGCGGTGGCGGCGTAGGGGGAAGACCCGGCCGCCGGCCGGGCCTAGTGTGCCCGGCATGGGCATGAACTTAACATATGAAACGAAATGTTCGGAAACAGTGACAATAACCGTAGCGAAGGACAAGGCGGGTGGCGCGAGGCACTCAGCACGAAAGAAGTCTGGAGCTAAGGCACGACCGTAGGAACACGAACAGGTAGCGAGGCCGCGATGCGGGCGATGAGCATGCTAGAGAATGCGAAATCCAACTGTCACCAAAAGACGCATCGGGTAGAGCCTGACGGCGCGGGCCGAAAGTTCA
>SYGN01000187.1 GCA_005799525.1 Opitutaceae bacterium
GCCGGCGGCTCCGCACCGAAACACGTGCAGCAATTCACCGAGGAAAACTTCCTCCGCTGGGACTCACTCGGCGAGTTTTTTGCGCTGGCAGCTTCCTTCGAACACCTCGGCATCACCCAAAACCACGCGAAAGCGAAAATCCTTGCCGAGACTCTCGACGAAGCCAACGGCAAGTTCCTCGAATACGACAAGAGCCCCGCGCGCAAAGTCGGCGCCGGCATCGACAACCGCGGCAGCCATTTTTATCTCTGCCTGTACTGGGCCCAAGCCCTCGCCACCCAGACCCGAGACCCCGAACTCCAGACCCGCTTCGCCCCCATCGCGGCGCAACTCACCGCCGCCGAAAAACAAATCGTCGCCGAAATGATCGCCGTCCAAGGCAGGCCCGCCGACATCGGCGGCTACTACCAACCCGACGACGCGAAGGCCTCGGCCGCGTTGCGCCCCAGCAAAACGCTCAACGACATCCTCGCGACCGTGTAGGGGCGCCGCGTGTCGACGCCCGATTTGATTTGCCGCATCCTCCTTCGCCAAGCCGAGGGGTCACGGGTGAACTCTGGATTCTGCTGCAGTCACCGCGGTTAACGCGGCTGATTTTCTTTCAGCCGCGCTCTCACGCGCGCCGCAACCCGCAACACCAACGGGAAGGGAAGCCGCGGGTCTTAACTCTGGGAAAGGCTGGAAAGAGTCAGGTCTAATTTCTTGACCGACGACTCACGTAGAGGCGCGGAGTTCGCACTGTGAGTGCTGGGGCGATCGACCGTCGCGCCGGCTCTTGAATTCGGTCGCAGCCAGCCTAAAACTAAAAATCTCATCGCCGTTGTCCGGACGCGGAGCCTTGGTTCGTTGCCGGTCTCAACGAACTCCCGATAGGCTGCGCGTATAATAACTCCATGAACCGCCGAACTTTTCTGCTGGGAAGCTCCACGCTTGCGCTGTGTGTCCGTGAAACGTGGGCCGCGAGCGGCATCGCTGACGCTTCCTGCTCGCCGGCGAAGGCAGCAACCGCGACTTCGCCGAAATCGGCATTCCCGATGGGCATCACTACTGCACCCACCATGACAACAAGCCCGACCTCGTCGCCAAGACTTGTGTCATCGAGAAATGGTATACCACGCAGTTCGCCTACTTCCTCGACAAAATGGCGAAGACCAAGGATGTAGACGGCAAATCCCTCCTCGACAACTCCATGATCCTCTACGGCTGCGGTAATGCCGACGGCAACCGCCACACGCACGCTAATCTGCCCATCATCCTCGCCGGCGCCAGCGGCGGCGTCCTCGACGCCGGACGCTACATCAAACACGAACCCGCCCCGCTCACTAATCTCTACCTGAGCCTAGCAGACCGCATGGGCGCAAAAGGCGTGGAGCGATTTGGCGATTCCACCGGCCTCTCGCCAATATCTGATCGCCAGATAAACGCATCGCCACGGGCAGCGCGCCTGTCTTGCTTACCAACCCTCGCTCCCGCCCATGCGCCATTGCATCTACCCCGGAACTTTTGACCCCATCACCTGCGGACACCTCGATGTGCTCGCCCGTGCCGCCCGTCTTTTCGATCGCGTGACGGTCGCGGTCGCGGAAAACGCCGGCAAAGCCCCGCTCTTCACCGCGCAAGAGCGCGTCGCCATGATTCGCCCTAACGTCGCCCAATTTCCCCATGTCGCCGTGACCACCTTCAGCGGCCTGCTGGTCGAATTTTGCATGGAGCAAAAGGCCGACGCCATCATCCGCGGCCTGCGCGCGTTGTCCGACTTTGAGTTCGAGTTCAACATGGCCCTGATGAACCGCCATCTGGAACCGCAGATGGAAACCCTGTTCGTCATGCCGAACGAGCAGTTCAGCTACACCAGCTCCACCCTCGTCAAACAGGTCGCAAAATTCGGCGGCGACGTCGCGCATTTCGTACCACCCAACGTCGCCACCGCACTCCGCACGGCGTTTCAATCCGCCTAAGTTCACGGCCTTTTGGCTCGAAATTTTCCCCGCGAGCCGACGTGCTCGCGAGATGACGATGCCCCCGTTCCCCGTTCGATCGCTGTTCACTTGTCTGTTGTTTGGCGGCGCCCTCCACGCGGCCCCACCCGCCGGCTACTATCGGTTTCCGTCGCTCCACGCCGAGACGATCGTCTTCACCGCCGAGGGTGATTTGTGGCGCGTCGGGGTCGCCGGAGGCATCGCGCAACGCCTCACGACCCATCCGGGCACAGAGCAACTGTCCGCGATCTCACCCGACGGTCAGTCCCTCGCCTTCACCGCCCACTACGAAGGCCAGTCCGAAGTCTGCGTGATGCCCTTGGCCGGCGGCCCACCCACTCGCCTCACCTACGAGGGCGAAGCCTCCGGTGCGCTCGTCCGCGGCTGGACTCCCGATGGACGCATTCTGTATAGCACCCCACACTACTCGACCCTGCCCAGTCGCCAACTCGTCGCCCTTGAGCCGCGCACGCGGGACCGCCGCTTCCTCCCGCTCGCGCAGGCCGACGAGGGTGCCTACGACGACACCGGCCAAACATTATTTTTCACTCGCCTCGCCCCGCAGAGCAGCCACGCCAAACGTTACCAAGGCGGCACCGCGCAAAACCTGTGGCGTTACTCCCCAAGTGAGGTCGAAGCCACCCCGCTCACCACAAATTTCGCCGGGACGAGCCGTTGGCCGATGTGGTCCCAGGGTCGCGTCTATTTCGCCAGCGACCGCGACGGGACGATGAATTTGTGGTCGATGCAGCCCGAGGGCACCGACCTCCGCCAACTCACGAAGCACACCGACTTCGGCGTAAAGAACCCCAGTCTTCACCGCAGCCGCATCGCCTATCAAAATGGCGCCGATCTTTGGCTCCTCGATCTGTCGACGAGCCGCACCGCGATCGTACCGATCACCCTCGCTTCGGACTTCGATCAAACCCGCGAAAAATGGGTGTCCAAGCCGATGGACTACGTGACCCATCGCGCCCTCTCTCCGACCGGCGACCGCGTCGCCCTCACCGTCCGCGGGCAAGTCTTCGTCGCTCCGGCCGGGCAGGGTCGCCTCGTCGAGGTCACCCGCCAGAGCGGCGTGCGCTATCGCGAGGCGAGTTTTCTGGGTGACGGCAAGTCGCTGCTCGTGCTCTCCGACGAATCCGGTGAGGTCGAATTCTGGCGGGCGCCGGCCAACGGCGTCGGCCCCCGCGAACAGCTTACCACAGACGCCACGGTCCTCCGTCTGCGTGGCGTCGCCTCGCCCGACGGCACCTGGATCGCCTCCGCCGAGCGTGATCAGGAACTCTGGCTCTTCCATACCAAGACCGCCGAGAAACGCCGGGTCGCCGTTTCACCGAAACGCGATTTCGACTCCCCCGAGCTGGCCTGGTCTCCGGACGGTCAATGGCTCGCCTACGTCAATAGCGCGGACAACGGCTACGGCGTCATCTGGCTCTATAGCGTCGCCGACGATCGCACGGTCCCCATCACCAGCGAACGCACCGACAGCAACCACGCCGCGTGGAGCCCCGATGGGAAATGGCTCTATTTCCTTTCCGCCCGTGCCCTCCAAAGCACCGTCAGCGCCCCGTGGGGCCTGCGTCAACCCGAGCCGTTCTTCGACCGCACCATGAAGATTTACCAACTCGCACTTTCCGCCGACACCCTGCGTTCGCCGTTTCAACCCGATGACGAACTCTCCACCGCCAAGAAATCGCTGCCCACTCCGGAAAAAAAGGACGATGTCAAAGAGCCGAAGCCAGCTCCCGACGCCGATTCAACCAAACCAAAAACATCCCGGCCCAATTCGACCGTGGTGCAACTCGCCGGCCTCGCTGGCCGGTTGTGGGAAGTTCCCGTCGCAGCCGGCAACTACTCGCATCTCACGGTCACCGACAAGGCCCTCTTTGTCCTTGATCGCTCCCGCAGCGGATCGGCCAGCCCGGAAACGGGCGCTCGCCTGCTCGGGATCGAAATCAAAAACAAGGACGTCGACACCAGCACGATTTCCGACGGCACCTCATCGTATGAGCTTTCTGCGGACGGAAAAAAAATTCTGCTCCGCCGCACTAACGACCTCTATGTCATCGACGCCGCCGTAAAGGCGCCCACCGGACTCGAAAAATCCAAAGTGAATCTCAGTGCGCTCAAGTTCTCGTTCCAACCGCGCGAGAGCTGGCGGCAGATGTTCACCGATGCGTGGCGCTTGCACCGCGATTATTTTTACGACGCCGGCATGCACGGCGTCGACTGGCAGGCCAACCTTGCCAAGCACCTACCGCTCGTGAACCGCGTGACCGATCGCGCCGAACTCAATGACGCCCTCACCTACATGATGAGCGAGCTCTCGGCGCTGCACACCAGCATCCAGCCCGGCGATGTCCGCTTCGCTCCGGAAGATGAAACCGCCCCGCCCGCCTCCCTCGGCGCCCGCCTAGTTCGTGATGACACCCGCGGCGGCTGGCGCATTATGGAAATCTACGAAGGCGACCCGGACTATCCCGACAAGGCCTCGCCGCTCACTCGACCTGGCCAGCGCATCGCCGTCGGCGATGTCATCGCAAGTATTAACGGTATCGCTCTCCTCACTACGCCTGATCCCGAGGCTTTGCTGCGCAATCAAGCCGGTCGCCAAGTCCTGCTGAACGTCCTCCCGTCCGGCGGCGGTGCGGCCTTCGCCACTCTGGTTACTCCGCTCAGCTCAGTCGACGCGAGCGCCTTGCGCTACACCGATTGGGAGCAGCAGCGACGTCGCCGCGTCGACGCAGCGGGCGGCAACCAGATCGGCTACGTCCATCTCCGCGCGATGGGCTCGACGGACTACGCCCAATGGGCCCGTGATTTCTACCCGGTGGCCAACCGCCCCGCCCTGATTCTAGACCTCCGCCACAACCGCGGCGGCAACATCGACAGCTGGATCATGTCCCGCCTCATGCGGAAGGCGTGGATGTGGTGGGCTCCCCGCTTCGGCGACGTCAATGCCAACATGCAATCCACTTTCCGCGGCCATCTCGTCGTCCTCGTCAACGAGTCTACCGCCTCCGACGGCGAGACGATGGCAAACGGCCTTCGTCACCTCGGTCTGGGCACGATCATCGGCACGCGGACCTGGGGTGGTGGGATCTGGCTTCGCTCGATCAACACCCTGGTCGACAAGGGCATCATCAGCGCCGCCGAAAACGGTTCCTTCATTCCGGGCGAGGGCTGGGTCATCGAGGGCAGCGGCCTCACCCCTGACGTGATTGTCGACAACCTCCCGGCCGCCACCCATCGCGGCGAAGACGCTCAGCTCAACGCCGCCATCACCAAGCTCCAAGAGCTCCTCGCCAAAGATCCGCGATCAGTCCCGTCGCCTCCGCCCTACCCGAAACTCGCTCCTCCGAGGTAGGAGCCTGCTCGCGGGCGATACTCCACAGCCTTCACCGCCTGTCAGGGACTTCGTCGCCGAGGCAGGCAGCGAACTTCGTCGCGCTCGAGGGTCTCCACGGGGCCACGTCGCCGGTCAGCGCATTGTCAGCCCATTGAAAGGCAGATTACTTTCATACCCTGGCTCGCGCCGCACGTCGTCATGGAAGCACGCCGCGTAGCTCCCAAAAACCGCTTCTTAGCTCGGGTCAAATTCCTGCGCCTGGACCGCGGCCTTCTTCGGCAGCAGGCAGCACAGTCACGAAAAAACTCGCGGTAGATGGAAGCCCTGCACGAGGCGAGACGAGGTCATGATTTCGACGCTTTTTGCTGTTCGTATTTCTTCTGATATTTTTCGTAGAGCCGGAGGTGGCGGTTCGACAGGTCGATGCGCGCGCCGTCGATGTAAGCCTGCTCAACCCGGGTCGGAATCTCCAGCGGATCACCGTCAGTCACGATTAGCGTGGCCCGCTTGCCGATCTCAATTGAGCCGAGCTCGGCACCGACCCCCAGAATCTGCGCCGCATAAAGCGTGATGGCTTTGAGCGCCTCCGCCGGTGGCAGGCCATAGGACGCGGCCTTGCCCGCCTCGTACGGAAGATTGCGGTCGGCCATCGTGCCCATCTCGGCACTCGCGCCGTTGTTCGCGATACAGAAACGCACACCCGCGGCGTGCAGCTTAGCCGGATTAGTGAAGGGTGCATCAAACGGATCTTCGCGGCGCAACGGCAGCGCCGTCACCGGGCTGACGATCACCGCGATGTCGTTCGCCTTGAGCAGGTCGAGCACCCGCCACGCATCCAATCCTCCGACGAGGGTAATCTTCAATTTCTCCGTCTTCGCCCACGCCACGGCCGATTCAATCTGCGTCATTTCGGTCGCATGCATAAAGACGGGCAGATTGCCTTTCAAAACGGGAATCATCGCTTCCCACCGCGAGTCGCTGTCGATCGGTTTACCCGCGCCTTCTTTGGCTTTCAGATAAGCTCGCGCCGTCGCAAAGGCTTCACGGATTTTCCGCACGTTTTCATCAATCGTCTTTTGCTGTTCTCCCGCGGGACGAGGGAAACTCGGGTCGCGATTCACCGTGAGCCTGGGCCAGTAAACATGCAGAGCCGCCGCACTGCGCAACGTGAGATCTTCCCACGTCCAGCCGTCCATGCGAATCAAGGTCGATGTCCCCGCCACCAGACCCGTCGTCAGCGGCACACTCAACGCCGTGAGGATACCGTTCGAACGCGACACGGGGATGTGCTCGCTGTCCGCGTTCAGCGCCGGCTGCGCGCGCGCATTGGGATTGAGCAACCCCGTTTCCGCGAGGTCCACGCTGCCCCGCACCGAACCCAGTTCCGTCAGGCCCATTCCCGTGTAGGCTGAAATCAATCCGGGGTAGATGTGCTTGCCTGTCACATCCACGATCGTCGCGCCCGCGGGCACGACGAGTGTCACGCCGATGGCGGCAATCTTACCGTCCTTCAACAAGACGTCCGTCGCCGGCAGATCAGCTCCGCTGACGGTATGCACGGTCGCTCCGCGCAATAGCAGCGGCTTCGTCGAACGAACCGCCGGCACATTTTCGGAAGCGCCGAGTCCCGCCGCAACCGCCAAGAAAAGCGCGAGGAGCGCGGGAAGATTATTGGAGCGCATTGGTCGAGCAGTTGGTGGCGTTTTGGCCGTTGTGGTAGATGGAGCGGTATTCATGCGCGGCGCGCTCTTCCATGAGCTGGATCACCCGCACCAGATCGGGAGTCGGCGCGGCGTCCGGCCGGCGCGCGCCGGCTCCAGCGCCAGCCCCAGCGCCGCCGCCAGCCAGCGCCTTCATCCGCTCGACGAGTGCTTTTTGCACAAGCGCTTCGCGCTCGGTCGTAGCCGACACCCGCATGGCCGCATCGTCTGCGAGTGAAAAATACCGGCGGCCATCCACCCACGTCTGCTCGGCGCGAGTGTAAGTCGAAAGCGGACTCGCACTCCAGATGACAAAATCGGCGTCCTTTCCCACTTCGAGCGACCCAACACGATCATCAATCCGCAGCTGTTTGGCAGCGTTCAACGTCACAAATTTCAGGGCCTCGTCCTCGGGCACACCGCCGTATTTCACAGCCTTCGCGGCTTCGGTATTCATGCGGCGCGCGAGTTCCGCATCGTCGGAGTTGAACGACGTGACCACCCCGGCCGCGTGCATCATGGCTCCGTCGTAGGGGATCGCATCGACGACCTCATATTTATAGGCCCACCAGTCGCTGAAGCACGAACCGCCCGCACCCAGTTTGGCAATTTCATCGGCCACCTTGTAGCCCTCGAGAATGTGTTGAAACGTCGCGACCGTGATTTTTTCCCGCTGCGCCAGCCGGATAAACATCAGCACTTCGTCCTGCCGGTAAGAGTGAATGTGGATCACCCGTTCGCCCTTCAGTATCTCCACCGCAGCCTCGAGCCGCAAATTACGACGCGGCGGCAGCGGCGACTTGCCGGCCTGCCAATCTTTCCATTCGCGTTCGTAGTCACGCGCCTGCGCAAACGTATCCGCCATGACCTGCTCCACACCCATGCGGGTCTGCGGGTAACGCGCGGGACCAGTGAGCGGTGCTTGAAAATTCGAGCGCTTCACGTTCTCACCGAGCGCGAACTTTACTCCGGGTTTAGCCCCCGCGAGCTTTAGGTCCTCGGGCATTCCGCCCCACCGCAGCTTAATCACCTGATTCTGTCCGCCCATCGGATTGGCCGATCCGTGCAGCACATTCGCCGTCGTGAGGCCGCCCGCCAATTGCCGGTAAATACTGATGTCCGTCGCGTCGATCACATCGCCGACTCGCACCTCCACGGTCACGGCGCTCGTGCCTTCGTTCACTCCCCGCGAGATCGCCGTATGCGAATGACAATCGATGAGCCCAGCGGTCACGTGTTTCCCCGTCGCATCGATCACGGTCGCTCCCGCTGGCGCGACGAGGCCCTGACCCACTTTTTCAATTTTTCCCGACCGCACGAGCACGTCGCCACCCACGATCCGCCCCTGCGGCCCACTCGTCCACAGCGTCGCGTTCTTGATCAAGACCCATGCGGGTTGCACCGGCAGTCCCTTCAGTCCGTAGGCTCCGGCAGGATACGCATCGGTCGTCGCAGAGAACTTCTCGGCGGGCTTCGTCTCGTCCGGCTTTTTCTCCGCGGATTTCTGGTCGTCGGTTTTTGGTGCCGTCGCACTTGCGGCCACCACCCGCGTCGCACTCCACCGCATCGTCGCCCCGTCCGGCAACAGGCCCGTCCCCGCCAGCGTGCCATCGTTGAGTGCACCCGACAGCCGCACCGTTCCCTTCGCCTCCTTGCCTTGAAACACCTCCGCCGGTGCCAGCACGGTCACTTGGTTTCGCACCTGGGTGAGCGTGACATCTTTATCACCAAACCGCGCGCGCGGTCGCCCGCCACCGCCGGTCGTCGCACCGACGCGACTCTCAATTTTCAACTCACGCGGCGCGCCCGTCGGAGCGCCGGTCCATGTCAGGGTCCACGTGCCTCTCACGTCCACCTTGCGCGCAGCCTCTAACTCGAAATGATCTCCGTCTACCCACATGTCGGTAATTTCCGCGATGCTGTCGGCGGCGAAAAGATCCCCGGTTGCAATCACCACGTGTCCGAGTTTCCCCACGGTCAACGTGCCGACAATATCATCCACGCCCAACATTTTTGCTGGTGCGGTGGTCACTGCCGCCAACGCGTCGGCGGGCGCCAGACCCCGCTTCACGGCCAAGCGCACCCCCGACCAAAACTGTGAGTCAGGCTGCTTCAGACCGGAAGTCGTGAAAGCGATGGGCACTCCCCGCGCCGTGAGTTTCGCCGCATTTGCCGGTGCCAGTTCCCAATGCTGCAGGGTCGAGAGCAACACATCCACGGCTTTCTCGGGCGTCTCGATTTCCGGCACGGTCGGAAAATTCAACGGCACGATCACGGGCGTCTTCGCCACCGCCAGCGCTCCGACGACGCGGTATTCGGTGCCCCGCCCGCGCAAAATCAGCTTCAACTTAAATTCGTCGGCGATTTTCTGGGCGCGCAAGAGGTCGAGTTCATCCTGCGCTTCGATCACCACCGGCTCCGTTCCGTTCGCCGCCGCCGCCAGCGCCTCCAAAGACGCATTCGCCTCGGGCCGAGCGGTGCCCGACGATTTCAGCTTCCCATAGGCCTCGTTCGCCGCGAGGTGCCACTGAGCATCCAGGAACGTCTGCCGGATCAACGCGATCCCTCCCATCAACGAGCCCGGATACCCGCTCTCGCGCCCCCCACCCAGTTCGAACGCCACGTGCTGCGCAAGGTGTGACCTCAGGAGCACCGCTCCCGGCGGCCGCCCACTCAAACTCACCAGCGCACTCTCACCGCGAAACACGCCGCGACCAGGCACCACCGCCGCCGCTGCAAAACCGAGTTCCCGCAGCGCCGTCGCTCCTTTGTCGTCGGCCACGAGCACCTTCGCCACGTCGCGCTCCGGTGTGACCCGCGCATTCCATGATCGGGCCGCTGCGGCCGGCGCGAGCGTTTCAGTCGGTGCCACCGCTACCCGTGCACCGCGTCCACCACCTTCTCCAGCCGCCGAGGGCGCGGGTGCCTTGAGCGCCGCAGGCAAATGCACTTCGGCGAGCGGCTCAATCAACCCCGCATAAATCGTCTTGCCCTCCACGTTCCACCGCCGCGCATCAGCCGGGACTTTCACGTCCACCTCGGCGCCGACGGCGGCAATGACGCCGTCGCGCAGCACAAGCGTTCCCCGCTCAATCACCACCCCGGGCGCCGTCACAATCCGCGCACCCGTAATCGCATGGACCCGCGGACTTGCGTCCCGCAAACCCTCGACGGGCGTCGAGCCCACTTGCGCCCGCAACGTCGTCAACGTCGCGACTGCCAAGGTATTCCTCATGACAAGGAGCGCCCGTAACGGACCGGCACGACGTGAAACTAACCGCATCCAAATGGAATTATGGGGCATGAAAAAAGCCGCGCGTGGACGCGACCTGCCGAGCCAACGCAGCCCGTATGACACTGGCAATCCCTTTTCGCCCAGATCACTCTACATCGCCGAAAACGACCGAAATATTTCTGTCACCTTTCAAAAATCACCGCGTCTATCCGCACCGTATGCCTTGCTTTTCCTGTCCTTACACGGAAACGTTTGTGGCGCGCTATTTTCCTCCCTCCAACTCTCCCGCGCTTCCCCTTCATCGTCTCCCTTACTCTCATGGCTAAATCGAAAAGTTCCGGCGGTCTTATCTTCCTCACCCTGCTCATCGCCGGCGGCGGCTACGGTGCGTGGTATTATTTCGGCGCAAAATCTGATAAAGCCCCGGAGTTCCAGACCACCAAAGTCACTCGGGGCGATATCACCCAGACCGTGACTGCGACCGGCGACCTCCAACCCGTCGTCACCGTCGACATCGGTGCCCAAGTGTCCGGTCAGATCAAAGAGGTTTTCGTCGACTTTAATTCCAAGGTAAAAGCCGGCGACATCCTCGCCCGCATCGACGAAGCCACGCCCAGCCAGCGCCTCAAACAGTCCGAAGCCGATCTCGAGTCCACCAAGGCCAGCAATCGCCTCCTGCAGCTCGGAGCAGAGCGCACGCGCGAACTCTCCGGCAAGAAACTCGTGTCGCAATCCGAACTCGACAACGCTGAGGCCCAACTCGCCCAGTCCAACGCCACGATGCTCACCCGCACCGCCGCGGTCGAAAATGCGAAGCTCGACCTCTCCCGCTGCACCATCGTCGCCCCGATCGACGGCATGGTCCTCGACCGCAAGACCGACAAGGGCCGCACCGTCAACGCGAGCATGAACGCTCCCGTGCTCTTCACCCTCGTAAACGACCTCACGAAGATGCAGATCAACGCCGCCGTCGCCGAGGCCGACATCGGCAGCATCGCCGAGGGCCAAGAGGTTAAGTTCACCGTCGATGCCTTCCCCAACCGCACCTTCACCGGCAACGTCCGGATGGTGCGCAACGCCGCCAGTGTTAGCCAAAGCGTCGTCTCTTACGCCACCATCATCGAGGTGAGCAACGAAGACGGGAAACTCAAACCCGGCATGACCGCGAACGTTTCTATCATCGTTCAGCAACGCCCCAACATCCTCCGGATTGCCAATGGTGCTCTCCGCGTCCGCGTCCCGCAAGAAGTGCTCGCGGCCGCTCCCGCAGCCACTCCCGTCGCCGCCAAATCCGATCGTAAGGGTGCCGAAAAAACGGGGAGCGCATCGACGATGACCGACGATGAACGCATGACGGCCACGATGGCCATCATGCGTGAGATCGGCTTCGAACGCGGCACACCCGCCTCTGCCGACCAAATCGAAAAGGCCAAGAAACTCGCCAAAGACAAAGGCCTCGACCCCGACCTCATCGCCGCCCGCCTCGCCACGCCAGGCTCCCGCAAAACCGGCAAAGGTGGCGACAGCGGTCGTGGTGGTAGCAGCGGAGCAGGTGGTGGTCGCCCCGTCGGCCCCGGCGGAGACCGGGGTTTCAACAGCACCGTGGTGACGCGTTCGCTTTACAAATTCGTAGATCAGGCCGCAGCCGATAAAGACAAGAAGGTCACGCAAGTCACCGCGAAGCTCGGAGTGTCGGATGGATTCACGACCGAAGTACTCGAAGGCCTCACCGAAGGGGACACCATCATCATCGGCGTCATCATGCCCGGTGCCGTCCCGGCCGCCTCTGGCGCCGCTCCCGGCGGTGCTTCGAACCCCTTCAGCGGACGCGGCGGCAGCATGGGCGGCAGTTCGCGCGGCCCCCGCTGAACGCGTCCGCCCCTCGGTCCACTTTTTTACCATGTCGTCTCCCGTCGTCCAAATCAAGGACATCCATAAGATCTATGAGTCCGGCGAGGTGCCGGTGCACGCTGTGCGCGGCGTGAGCCTCGACATCCAGCACGGCGAGTTCATTGCCCTCATGGGCGCGAGCGGCTCCGGCAAATCCACGCTCATGAATATGCTCGGCTGCCTCGACCGGCAGACCAAGGGCAGCTACCTCCTCGACGGCATCGATATCGACCAACTTGACCGCAACGACCTCGCCGATCTTCGCAACCAAAAGCTCGGTTTCGTCTTTCAGGGCTTCAACCTCCTCGCCCGCACGACCGCCCTCGAAAACGTCGAACTCCCCATGCTCTACGGTCGCCACCGCAAGGCGTCCTCCGACGAAATTCGCGAACGCGCCCTCCACTGCCTCGAAATCGTCGGCCTCGCCAACCGCGCCGACCACATGCCCAACCAGC
>SYGN01000188.1 GCA_005799525.1 Opitutaceae bacterium
CCTCCCAGCCGGAATCCATCGCCCGCTATTTTCCGGTGCTCTTGGGGCACCTAGCGCGCGATTTCCAGCAGATCTGACAGCTCCACGCGCTTCTCGTAGAGCGCCTTGCCGACGATCACTCCGTCCAAATTGGCGTAACGTCGCGCGAGCTCCGCCAACTTCACCACGTCCTCGCGACGGCTCACTCCGCCGCTCGCGATCACGTTAAATTTCCCCGCGTTCAACATCGCCTCCTGGGCCGCAAAATTTGGTCCCGTCAACATTCCGTCGGTGCTGATGTCCGTGTAGATGATGGTCCGCACGCCCACAGCATCCATCCGCTTCGCGAGATCGAGCGCACCCGTGCCCGTCGTATCCACCCAGCCCTTCACCGCGACCTTGCCGTCCTTTGCGTCGATGCCGACCGCGATCTTATCGCCAAACGCCTGCACCAGTTCGGCCACGAAACGCTCGCTTTCCGCCGCGCGCGTACCGATCACCACGCGACTCACGCCGAACCCCAGCGCCCGCTCCACCACGGCGCGCGTGCGCAGGCCGCCACCGAGTTCCACCTTCATCCCGATCGCCGCGATCGCCTGCACCACCGTGAGATTTTGCGGCTCACCTGCAAAGGCTCCGTCGAGGTCCACAACGTGGACCCAAGCACTGCCGGCAGCGCAAAACCGCGCGGCCACGTCGGCCGGATTCGCCGCATACACGGTCTCTTGGTCGGCACGCCCTTGGAGCAGCCGCACAGCGCGGCCACCTTTGATGTCGATGGCGGGATAAATGGTCATTCGAAGAAACGCTTTGCGCCCGGACATCAGGGTGCGAGACTAAAACCCATGTCGACCTACCAAGTCCCTGTTTTCCTCTCCGAGCTCCTCCATGCCCGTTCGCCCTCAGGCTACGAGGCCGAGGCCCAGGCCGTCTTTGACCGCCATGTGAGACCTGCCGCCGACGCCTACACCGGCGACGCCCTCGGCAATCGCCTTGCCACGCTCAACCCCAAGGGCGACCCCGTGCTCATGCTCGCCGGTCACATGGACGAACTCGGCCTCATCCTCACCTACGTCAACAAGGACGGCTTTATCTACTTTGATACGATCGGCGGTCACGACCGCACCATTATTTCCGGCCGCCGCGTAATCATTCAAACGGCCCACGGCTCCGTCAAGGGCGTCACCGGCAAACGCGCGATCCACCTTATGGAAGACGCCGACCGCAAAAAGGTCCCCGAGATTCACGAGATCTGGATCGACATCGGCGCTCGCACAAAAAAAGACGCCCTCGCCCGCATCGCCATCGGTGACGTCGCCACCTACGATCACGAATTTGAACTGATTCACGGCAGCGTCGGCACCGCCCGCGCCTTCGACAATAAAGTCGGCGCCTATGTGGTTGGAGAAACCCTGATCCGGCTCGCGAAGGACAAAGATCGCAAGAAACTCGCCGCCAAAGTCGTCGCAGTCGCGACGTCCCAAGAGGAAATCGGCTGCCGCGGTGCGACCACTGCCGCCCACGCCGTCGATCCCCACATCGCCCTCGCTGTCGACGTCGGCCACGCCACCGATCACCCCGACTGTGACAACCGTAAATACGGTGAGACGAAGCTCGGTGGCGGTCCCATCCTCTGCCGCGGCGCCAACATCAACCCAAAGATTTTCGCCCGCCTCGTCGCCGCCGCGAAAAAATTGAAAATTCCCTACCAGATCGAAGCCGACCCCCGCCCGACAGGCACCGATGCTCGCGCTATCCAAATGGGCCGGAGCGGCGTCGCGACTGGCCTCGTCAGCATTCCGCTCCGCTACATGCACACCCCCAGCGAAGTCGTGGATCTGGAGGATGTGGAACGTTGCGTTCAGCTCTTCGTCGAGTTCGCTAAGAGCCTCGAAAAGGGCGACTACGCCCACTGGTAAGCCCTCCCACCTCCGGCCTATTTTTTATCCATGAACTACCGCCCACTCCTCGCCGCGCTTTTCCTTTGCTTCGGAACGCTCGTCACCTCGCTCGCACACGAAACCGCTCCTGCGACCACCCCGCCGGTCGCCGACCTCAAAATTCTGGTCGATCAGATTCAAGCCAAGCTCCGCGCCGGAAAATCCTCCGCCGCCGATCTCGCCCCCGAACTTGCCGCGTTCGATGCCTTGCTCACCAAATACGCCACCCAGCGGACCGAAGACGTGGCCCAAATTCTCTTCATGCAGGCAACGCTCTACGGACAGGTGCTCAATGATTCGGAAAAAATGAGCTTATTGCTCAATCGACTGAAGGTCGATTTTCCGGGCACCAAACCCGCCGCCGCTGCGGACAGCGCGCTGACTGCACTTGATCGTCGAGCCAAAGCCAAAGAAGCGAGCGCCTCCCTCGTCGGAAAACCCGCCCCCCAGCTCCACTTTAAATGGGCCACCCTCGCGGGCCTCAAGACGCTGGCCGACCTCAAGGGGAAAGTCGTCGTCCTCGATTTTTGGGCCACGTGGTGCGGCCCTTGCGTCTCGTCGTTTCCGCAGGTCCGCGAGCTCACCGCCCACTACAAAGACCTCGCTGTGGTTGTCCTCGGCGTCACCAGTATCCAGGGTTCCATTTCCGGTCTTCAGCCCCAGCGCATCGACACCAAGGGAGATCCACAGAAGGAAATGTCTCTCATGAGCGACTACATCAAGGCCAAGGAAATCACGTGGACGATCGGTTTCAGTGACGAAGAAGTTTTTAACCCCGACTATGGCATCACCGGCATCCCCTACATGGCCATCATCGCGCCCGACGGTACTCTTCGCCACACCGGCTTGCATCCGGCGATGCCCCACGCCGAGAAAGTTGAAAAAATCGACGCTCTCCTAAGAGAATTCAAACTCCCCGTGCTGGCGACCGCTGTCGTCCCCTAGCTGACCTTTGCTCGTCGGGTGAGCGGCCCAGTCAACCCCGCTCCATCATTTGTTTCCCAATCGCAACTCTCTGGGTGGGTATTGTCGTCCTTACAGAGCGAACTGACATTCGGTCAGCATCCGAAATTGCTACGAAAGCGCCGCCCTAGAATCGTTCGGGTGCACCCTGGAGTCCGATCCGAACTGACTACGGCGATCCCTATCCGCCCCCGTTCGCTCGATATTGCACGCTGTTTTGTATTCGACATTAATATACGCTTAACAAAAGCAAAGCCGCCTAGATGCATACCCGATTTCTCAAGGTCCGCGCAGCTCGCGTGATTTCCCCGTCGCAAACGCGGCGGAAAGCCACCAAAGGCGTCGGTCGACATCACTGCTTTGATCCAACACGCAGAACGTTGTTCGTTGATCGCGATCGAGGCCGACTTCATGTCGCGCGTTGACCTTCGGTCACGCCGAGCGACACGGCTTCGCCCAAGCTGATCGCCGCCGCGGCCAGCCCACCACAAAGTGGAACAACCCCCGCGAAGCCATGGCTTCGCAGGGGTATCCTGAGGGCTCATCGTAGGTGTTTGCTTCGAGTGGGCCGGACCGGGGGCTGCCGGCGGAGGCCGGGCGTGACTCCGAGGGCGACGAGTTCCTTGTCCAGAAACGCGCGTGCCTTGCCGAGCTCCGTCGTGACGTCCTTCACACTCGACCCCAGCGCGGAGCCGCGGGGCGACGGATACATGAAAATCGAAGTGTAGCCGTTGAATTTATTTCGCTTCAGCGCCGCGAGCATCGGCTTGAAGTCGAGGGGGCCGACACCGGGAAGCTGGCGCTTCTGCTTCGAGGGCGCGAGGTCGCCGCTGCCATCGCCGAACTGCCATGCATAGTAATAGAAACTCTTACCCGCCACGTCATCGACCAACTTGCCGAGCAACTCCGCGTCCTGCGGCAGGTGAAACGGCGCAAACGAAATGCCGACGTACTTCTCTTTAATCTCCTCGGCGAGGATGCGCACCCCAGTGGGCGTCTCGAGCAGGCCGTTGAGGTGATTCTCAATCGCGAGCTCCACCTTGGGCTCACCGGCCACTCCGGTGATCGGCTTCAGTTTCTCGAGCGATTCACGGATGGCAGTCCGTAGGGCGGCCCCGCGCAGATCTTTTCCGCCGGGAGCACTCGGGAAGCCGGCGACGATCTGGTTGCCGCCAAATTTCAGCATCGCGCGCAGGTGCGCGCTCGCACTTGCCGAAGCCGGGATCCATCAGGTGTAGCAGCTCACCTTCACCGCGTGCTGCTTGAGGATCGCGGCAAACTTCTCGTGCCCCAGGTAGTCGATCTGCTCGCGCTGATTACCCCAGCGCCCGGCCCATACGTCGAGCCCTTCATAACCAGCACTTTTCGCCTCGGGCACGATGTCCTGAATCGGCAGCGCGCCATACTGATTCGTCGAAAGCACATAGCGCAGCTTGAACGGCGCCGGCTCGGCGGCTTGCAGCAACGGGTGTCGGCCCACGGTTAACGCGACGGCCACACCCGCTCCGGTGCGGACGAAAGTACGGCGGGAAAGACGATGCACAGCAGGTTTAAAGGTATTCAAAGGGAAAGTGGCGATGAAAAAGGGAACCGCCAAAGCACCGCC
>SYGN01000189.1 GCA_005799525.1 Opitutaceae bacterium
CTCTCCGACCTCGGAGCCGGGATTGTCGGCGGCATGGGCATGGCACCATCGGCCGACCTCGGTGACACCTACGGTTTGTTTCAGCCGTCGCACGGCACCGCTCCCACGATCGCCGGCAAGGGCATCGCCAATCCGATCGCCACCATACTCTCCGTCGCCATGATGCTTGAGTGGCTGGAACACCCCGAGACCGTGCGCGGCGCGTGCCTGGTTCAGTCAGCCGTCGAGCGCGTCCTGGAGAATCCCGCCCACCGCACCGCCGACGTCGGCGGCAGGACGACCACCAAGCAGATGGGCGACCTCGTTTGTCAGGCCCTCACCTAATTCCACCATGAAACTACGCCTACCCCAATGCATTCTCCTCCTCGCGACCACGCTCACCGCGGTCTCCGCCGAACCACCGTGGCGGTCGCTCTTCAACGGCCGCGACCTGACCGGCTGGAAGATCGTCGGCCCCGCCACCAAGGCGTCCGCCGTCGTCGAAAACGGCGAACTCGTCGGCCACATGATCCGCGGCACGCCCGAGCACACGTTTTTCTGCACCGATGAAAAATTCGGCGACTTCATCCTCGAGGTCGACTGCTACCAGACCGGCGGCTTCAACACCGGTGTTCTCATCCGCTGTATCGACACACCCACCACCGCGAGCGTGCGGCTCCACGGCTACCAGATGAAAGTGGACCCTTCGACCACTCGCCAATGGACCGGCGGCATCTTCGACGACTACGGTAAAAACTGGCTTTGGCTCCAAACCCTCGCCGCCAACGACCGCGGCCGCACCGCCTACAAGTTTAACGAATGGGCCCGCTTCCGCATCGAAGCCCTTGGCCGCGTCATTAAAATTTGGGTCAACGGCATCCCGACCGCGCACCTGCTCGACGACAAATACACCCGCGGCCCGATCGCCTTCAAAATCCATTCCTTTCCCGCCGCCGGTAATGTCGAGCACGAGAAAAATCTCATCCGCTGGAAAAACATCCGCATCCTCACCACCGACCTCGCCCGCTACGCGCAGCCGATGGACCTCCCCGCGCTCCCCCGCGACCCGACGCAGACCGTGCTCCCCAAACCCTGATGTCAACGGACCGGCGGCACTCCTGCCGCCGCCACACCCCACGCCCAACGCATCGGCGGCACTCCTGCCGCCGCCCAATCCCTTTCCCCAAGCCACTCCCACGCTCAGGCCCCTCCCATGCCCGCCCTGCCCACACGCCTCATCGACCTCACCCAGCCACTCACCCCCGGCCAACGCGGCGTCGCGATGGAGCCCAAATTTACCGTTGCTCGCGACGGCTGGAACGCCGCGACGTGGCACCTTTACTCGCACGCCGCCACCCACATGGATGCCCAGCTGCATTTCGAAGCCGGCCCCGAGACCATCGACACCAAACCCCTCACCTCCTGCCTTGGCCCCGCGTGCGTCGTTAATCTCACGCCCCTCGCGCCACGCACGCTCCTGACCATCGCCCACCTCGGCTCCGTCGCGACGACGTTCACCGACGGCGAGAGCCTCCTCCTCCGCACCGACTGGCACAAATACGTCGCCGATTCCGCCCTCTACCGCGACGGCCTTCCCCGCATCTCCGAAGAATTGGCGCACTGGTGCGTCGCGCACCGCGTGAAAATTCTCGGCGTCGAGCCGCCCTCCATCGCCGATGTCAATAACCTCCCCGAAGTCACGCGTATCCACAAAACCCTCCTTGGTGGCGGCGTCACGATCGTCGAAGGCCTCGCCTACTTGGACCAACTCACCCAACCCCGCGTCTTCTTCGCCGCGCTTCCGCTCAAACTCGCCGGCGGCGACGGCTGTCCGGTGCGCGCCTTCGCCGTCGAAGGTATCGATCCGACCACCCTCAGTGCTCGGTCCGCCAACGGATCGGCGGCACTCCTGCCGCCGCCTTGATCCCACGCCACGCCAACGGCGGCAAGAGTGCCGCCGATCCATCGCCCACCGCCTCTCGGCCATAACGTCGCCATGACATTTCCCCCGCAGTCCATCGCGGATCTCCGCTTCTTCGACCCGCGCGCCCAGATTGATCACGGCAACAATCGCCTGCCTCGTTCGGACCGAACCGGCGTCGCCTGCTTCGTCACGTTTCGCCTCGCCGACTCCATTCCTCAGGACCAACTCCGCATCTGGGCCGCCGAACGCCGCGCATGGCTGGCGCGGAATCCGCCCCCGCATACCGAGGAGCGGGGGCGCGAGCACGATGAGCTGTTTACCGCCAAGATCGAGGATTGGCTCGACCGAGGCATGGGTTCATGCGCGCTGCGGGACCGTGCCACCCGTCAAGCCCTGACCGACACGCTCAGCCATTCCGAGGGCTCGCGCTACAAAAGCCATGCTTGGATTGTAATGCCCAAGCATGTCCACCTGCTATTTTCGCCACTCGCCGAGCGAACTATCGCGTCTCTCGTGCACAGCTGGAAAGGGGTTTCGGCCCGCCAGGCGAATCAACTCCTCGGTCGCACCGGCGAGTTCTGGATGAAAGACTACTTCGACCGATTGATTCGCGACTCTACGCACTTCTGGCGCTGCGCCCGCGACATCCGCCGCAACCCTGAAAAGGCAAACCGCCCCGCCTCCGACTACACCCACTACGAAGCCCCCTTCGTCCGCATCTTCCTGAACTCCAAACCGACCGGCGACACTCCTATCGCCGCCCACCAGCCCTCGCCCACAGGGCGGCAAAAGTGCCGCCGATCCGTTCAATTTTCGCTATGATCCCCCGTCGCGCCCTCGTCGTCACCGGCACGTTTCTCCTCTCCGTCCTCCTCTACGTCGACCGCGTCTGCATCTCCACCGCGAAGGGTCCGATCACCAAAGAGCTCAGCCTCACCGACACCCAGTTCGGCTGGGTCATGTCCTCGTTCGCGATTGGCTACGCGCTTTTCCAAACGCCGTCCGGTATACTGGCCGACCGCATCGGCGGTCGTAAAATCCTCGCCGGCATCGTCACCCTTTGGTCGCTCTTCACCGGCCTCACCGCCCTCGCGTGGAACTACTGGTCGCTCCTCATCATCCGCTTTCTCTTCGGGGCCGGTGAAGCCGGCGCGTTTCCCGGCATGGCCCGCGCCGTATATTCTTGGATACCGACGCGCGAACGCGGTCTCGTCAAAGGCATCAACTTCTCCGGCTCCCGCCTCGGTGCCGCGTTCGCGCTACCCATCCTCGCCTCCGCCATCGACTCCTTCGGTTGGAAACAAACCTTCGTCGTCCTCATGGTCGTCGGTTGCTTTTGGTCCGTCGCGTGGTGGCTCTGGTTTCGCGACGATCCCACCGATCACCCGTCCCTCTCCAAAGAGGAACTCGCCTACATCATCGCGCATCGGCAGTCCGGCGCCGATACGACTCCGCCCGGCAAGATGCCCATCGGCCACATGCTTCGCTCCACCGGCCTGTGGCTGATGATGACCCAGTATCTCTTCGCCAACTTCACGACGTTTTTCTGCCTCACGTGGCTTTACCCGCACGTCAAAAAAACTTACGAACTCAACTCCGCCGACGCCGGCCTCTACAGCATGATACCGCTCCTCTGCGGTGCACTCGGCAACGTGATCTCCGGCTGGCTCGTCGACCGCATCTACGCCACCGGCCGCCACGCCCTTTCCCGTAAACTTCCTGCCATCGTCGGCTTTCTCCTCACCGCCATCGGCATGGTCATGAGTGTGCAACAATCCACCGTCGGCCCCGCCATCTTCTGGCTCTCCCTCGCCGTCTTCGGCGTCGATATGATCCTCAGCCCCTCGTGGTCCTTCTGCATCGACATCGGCGGCAAACACGCGGGCCAGGTCTCCGGCACCATGAACATGGCCGGCAACATCGGCTCCGCGATCATCGGCCCGCTGTTTCCGACGCTGCTCCTCTGGACCGGCAGCGCCAACGTCTTCTTCTACATCGTCGCCGTCTGCAGCGTCCTCGCCGCCGCCTGCTGGACGTTCGCCGACTCGACAAAAAAAATCTCCGATCTGCCCATGGGCGCATCTGACTTTCCCTGCGATCGGCAGAC
>SYGN01000026.1 GCA_005799525.1 Opitutaceae bacterium
ACAGCTTCGTGCCGGTGCGCACGAAGAGGTTGCCCTGCGAGATCGCGACGCTGGAGCGGTGTCGCGTGGCGTCACCGTCGTCTTTGAAATTCGCAGTGTGGAGGAGCTTGAATTCGCTGCCGCCGGCTTGGATCACGGACACATCGGCGTTGAAATTCATCACGTAGATTTTTCCGTCCGCGGCGGTGGGGGAGCATTGGTAGTCGGACTTGCTGCCGAGGTCGCCGCTCCAAACCACGGAGCCGTCGGCGGGATTCACGCAGAAGAGTTTCCGTTTCTTGCCATTGAGAACGTAGAATTTTCCCTCGTAGAAGAGCGGGGTCGGGACGTCGGTGGTGAGCTCGCGGATATTCTGCGACGGCGCGGCTTCGGCGGCGTCCTCGGTCGTTTGCACGTGGCTCTGCCAGGCGAGACTCTTGTGCGAAAGGGTGCCGCTGCCGCCGGCTTTCACGGCGTAAACCGGCGCGTCCTTGGGGCCGGAGGCAAGGATGACGCCGCCACCGACGGCCGGCGAGGGCACGAGGCGCCAGTGGCCGATGCGCGTCGGGTTCCACGTGCCCCACCGCCACAGCTCCCGGCCGGTGGTGGGTTCGTGGCCGCTGATGGCGTCGCCGCCGACCACGACGAGCTCTGCGCGGCCGTTGTGGACGAAGGGCAGGGGGGTGCTGAAGGCCTCGCGCGATTCGGCGACGGCCTCCGAGGGGCGGACGTGCCGCCAGAGGTCTTTCCCGGTGGCCGGGTCGATCGCGAGGAGGAAAGATTCGTTGCCGGTGGGCTTGCCGTTGCCGCGCACGGCGACATCGCGTTGCAGCACCTGCATGATGAGCCGGCCCTCATGCAGCAGCGGGCTGGCGGAGAAGGTCCACTGAAAGGCAAAGGGGCCGATGTTGCGCTCCCAGAGTTTCTTGCCCGCGACATCGAACGCGACGAGATCGCCGGTGCCGAAGAAGAACACGGCAAGCTTGCCGTCGGTCACGGGCGAGGGGGAGCACGAGTTGCTGTATTGGCCGTCGGTGGTGAACTCGCTGATCTCCGCGCGCCAGAGCTGTGCGCCGGTGCGGCGGTCGAGGCAGAGGGCGGATTGTTTTTTCGTCGTGGCATCGGCGGCGGTGGCGAAGACGCGGTCGCCCCAGATCACGGGCGTGGCGGCGGAGGCGCCGGGCATTTCGACGGCCCATTTTACGCCCTCGGTCTTGCTGAACGCGGCGGGGAGATTTTTTTCCGGGCTGGAGCCGTTGTGCAACGGCCCTCGCCAATTGGACCAATTTTCGGCGTGCAGCGCGGTGGCGGTGAGGGCGAAGGCGAGGGGGAGGAGGCGGAGGATCATGGGATTTTTTCTTTGCGGGGGCAGGACGTCTCGGCGGGAGAGAGGTGACTTCGGTTTTGGGAGGAACCCGCGAATCGTGCTTCAGCGGATGAGGAGGGTGCCGGGAATGCCGGGGCGCACGTGGCAACAGCGACAAAGATTTCCCGCGCGGCCCCGGGATGGCAACCGACGCGACCGGCAGCTCACGGATCTTGCGCCGTGAGCGGGAAGTTTCCGGTCGTGCGCTTGGCGACGGGTGGGACGGGATTTGGGTAGTGGCGCTGCCGCCACGCTTCGTGCCTGGCGGTGAGCTCGGCGATTTTGGCGGGATTTTTTGTAGCGAGATTTTGGTCTTCGCTGATGTCGGCGGCGGGGCGGTAGAGACGGGCGGTTTTCTCCCACGCGCGTTTCACGAGCTTCCAGTCGCCGTCGTGCACGGCGTAGTTCTGTTGGTTTTCCCAGTGCAGCGCGCCCGTGCGCGCGAAGGGCTCGCCGCGCAGGAGCGGGAGAATGGATTGGCCGTGGATTTCATGATTCGCAGCGGGCGCTACGCGAGCGGCGTCGAGCAGGGTCGGGAGAATGTCCATCGTGATGGCGGGTCCTGTTTGCACGGTGCCGGCGGGAAGTTTGCCGGGCCAGCGCGCGAGAAACGGCACGCGGAGGCCGCCCTCGGTCAGCCCAAACTTGTAGCCGCGGTGCGGGCCGTTGGAATAGTCGGCACCTTCGGGACCGTAGTGATTGAGTTCGGCGCTTGGGCCGTTGTCTGAGGTGAAAATGACGAGGGTGTTACCGGCGATCTTCAGTTCATCGAGCGTCGCGAGCACTTGGCCGATGCCGGTGTCGAGGCGCTCCACCATCGCGGCGTAGAGCGCGAAGAGGCCGCGGTCGGGGAAGATGCGGCGGTATTTTTGGACGAGCTCGAAAGGGGCCTCGAGCGGGTAGTGCGGGGCGTTGAAGGCGAGGTAGAGGAAGAAGGGTTTCTCCGTAGTGGCATCGCGCCGGATAAACTCGACGGCTTTGGCGGCGAGTTGGTCCGTGTAGTAGCCTTTGCCGGTGACGACGATCGGCGTCTCGTTGTGGAAGGTCTCCTTCACGTCCCAAAAGCGGGGTGTGCCGATCAGCGAGCCCCAGAATTCGTCGAAGCCGTGCGTGCGCGGCCAGTTTTCCTTGGCGTGGCCGAGGTGCCATTTGCCGACGAGACGGCTGCGGTAGCCGGCGGGTTTGAGGGCTTCGGGGATGGTGATTGCGGCGTGATCGAGTGCGAGGATCGGGACGTTGCCGCGCACGTCGGGGCTGGCGAGCTCGGGCACGCCGACGCTGTGCGGGTAGCGCCCGGTGAGGAGTGCGGCGCGGGTGGGCGAGCACATCGGCGCGGAGGAGCGGTAGTGCGTGAGCTTCACGCCCTCTTTGGCGAGCCGGTCGAGGTTCGGCGTGTCGATTTTCGAGCCGTCGTGGCCGAGGTCGGCCCAGCCGAGGTCGTCGGCGAGGATCACGATGAAGTTCGGAGCGCGCTCGGCGGCGGCAAGTGAGGTGATGAGCGCCGTGAAAACGCCGGCGAGGCGAAACATGAAATGAAAGCGCATGGTGGTTAAGGGGCGCTCGGATCGAAGCAATAAGGGTGCCGGTGCGCACGCGAAATATGCAGCCGACCCGAGAATGAAATAAAATGGACAACGAAATTTCGTTCCACCTCTTTTCATGGCTCAGATCACCCCGTTTTGGTTTTGCGGCGAGATCTGCTGACTCCAACCGATACCATCCACCCCGCTTGACCTATGAAACGAACCTCTGTGTTTGCCCTGTTCCTCTTTATCTTTGGCGCCATTGCGCCGACCGTGTTCGCCGCGACTGGCTCGATCTCTGGCAACGTCGGCAACGCTGGCACCGGTCGCTTGCTGGAAGGCGCCAGAGTTGAACTGCCCAAATTGGGCCTGTCGACTCTGACCGACCAGACCGGCCGATTTACGCTCCGTGAGGTTCCGGCCGGATCCCATGAGATCGTGGCGACCTACTTGGGGCTTGATCCACTCGCGGCCACAGTGGTCGTTGCGTCCGGCGGGCGTGCAACCCAAGATTTCGACCTTACCGCGGGAGTTTACAAGCTGACCGCCTTCACAGTCACGGGCGAGCGTGAGGGCAACGCGGCGGCGCTCACCGCGCAGCGCAATGCGACGAACAAGAAAGACGTCGTTGCCCTCGATGCCTACGGTAATCTGCCCAACATGAACGCGAGCGAGCTCGCTGTGCTCCTGCCCGGTGTCGCCGGTAATCTCAGCGACGAGGGCAATATCATCGGCTTCACGGTGCGCGGCATGCCCCCGGCGATGAACACCATCACGATCGACGGTGCGTTGATGGGCTCGCAGGGAGGCATGGCCCGCGCCACGCGCATGCACACTATGACGGGTTCGATGTTTGAAGCGCTCGAGGTCACCAAGGGCCATACACCCGACAAGGAGGCCGGCTCGCTGGGCGGCACGGTCAATCTGAAGAGCCGCTCCACCCTCAGCATGAAAGAAAAACGGAGGATCACCTATAATTTTTCCACCCGCGTCGCTCCGCCCAACACCCAGCAGATTCCTCTGCGCGAGCAGCATCGGGCCCACCCGTTGTTCAATGTCGGCTATCAGGAAGTCTTCGATGTGTTGGGCGACCAGCGTAATCTCGGCGTGTCGCTGAATGTTTTCTTCAGCGAGCAGGCGATCGGGTTCTTCAGCACGACGCGCGATTTTCAGGACACCGCGGCGCCGACCGCCTATGTTTGGGACTATCGCACGCAGGACAATTACAACAACCGCAAGCAATCGAGTGTGAACGCGAAGTTCGACTACCGGCTCTCCGTGAACTCCAAGTTTTCGCTCAACCTGATCTATAACGACGCCATCGAACGGTTTCGCCTGCGGTATTTGTTCCGCGCGTTTTCGGGATCGCAAACCACGGTGCCGGGCGCCACCTCCGGGGTGATCCCGGGCTTCACGAACCGGATCACCCAGGTGCGTCCGGTGGCCGCATCGACGATCGATATCACCTCGCAAATGTCCCATTACTTCCATCGCCAGCGCCATGTGGATTTCGGCGGTGACCACACGTTCGGTCATCTCGAACTCGACTACACCGTGGTGTTCAGTCCCGACCACATCAACGGCGGTGGCGGCGATGGTGGCGTGCTCGTGAACCGGGTGACCGGTGTGGGTTGGACGCTCGATCGCACCCAATCTGATCTCTACCCGCGCTTCATCCAGAACGGCGGACCCGACATCGCGAACCCCGCCAGCTACCGGCCCAACAGCCTGAACTTTGCCGATAGCTCCAATATCCACGAAATCCGCGAAGTGCGCGGCAACGCCCGCTATCGGCTCACGGTGGAAAACCCCATTTTTCTCAAGGCCGGTTTCCGCCTGCGCGAGGAAACTGCCGGGGATATCAGCCGCGACCGCCGCTCGACTTTCATTGGCACAAATTCAGCGCAGTTGCCCACGGATCCGACGATCTCGACCTATGGCGACCGCAAGACGGGGTTGAAAATTCCAGCCTGGAACGCCAATGCAATCAGCATAGGTCGCACACCGGTCAATGCCGCTCTGTGGCGCAACGACATTTATTTTGCAGAGAGCCAGAAATTTATCGGCACGCGTGAAGTCACCGAGACCGTCACGGCCGGCTACTTGATGACGCAGGGCACGTGGGGCCGCACGGGATTTGTCGCCGGCGTGCGCGCCGAGAAAACCGAGGACGACAGCTGGGGCTGGGTGCGGGCGCGCGTTGGGAGCACCCTGGCGCAGCAAGCGGCCGATCCGGTCGGCTCCGCGCAGCGCGACTACGCCAACACGCGGCGGGAAATTTCGGGCAGCTACTCGAAGGCGTTTCCGAGCGTGCATCTCACGCGCGACCTTTTGCCGAACCTCAAAGCGCGGCTGAGTTGGTCGAACAGTTTTGGTCGCCCGCCGCTGTCCAATTTGCTCCCGAACGAGACGGTCAACGAAACCGCGCAGACGCTCACGATCAACAATCCGAGCCTCAGGCCGCAGACGGCGGAAAGCTGGGACACCGCGCTGGAGTATTATTTCGAACCGGTCGGCAGCCTCTCGGTCAGCTGGTTTCACAAGACCATCAAAGACTATTTTGTGAACGGCGTGCTGGCCGGCACGGTCGGCAGCGGCGCTGACAACGGCTACAACGGCGAGTATAGCGGCTTCACCATTTTGACCCGCGACAACCTCGGCACGGCGATCGTGCAGGGCTGGGAGTTGGCCTATCAGCAGCAATTCACCTTTCTTCCCGGACTGCTGAAGGGTCTGGGTATTTCGGCCAATACTACGATTCTTCATACGCACGGCAATTTTGGTTCCACCACGGCCACGCGCAAGACCGGCGAAGTACCCGGCTTCGTGCCACGGACCTCGAACCTCAGTCTGAGCTGGCGCTACCGGAAGCTGGGCACGCGGATCAACATCAACCGCACAGGAGAGTTCATCAATGCCTTCACGGCCACCGGTTCCGGCCGCAACCAATACACGCTGCAACGCACCGTGGTAAATGTCGGGGCCGCGTATCAGTTTCGCCCATCGGTGAGTCTCTCTGTGGACATCGGCAATATCTTCAACGAGGCGCAGGTATTCTATCGCGGCATTTGTGATAACATCTCGGAATACCGGATTCCGGGCGTAACCGTTACGGTAGGCGTGAGCGGGCGGTTCTGATCCCGGCTGACAATGTGGTGCGGCCCGCTTTTTCCGTGCCGCGGGCCGCACTCTCTCCCAACATCTCTTTATGAAGCACCGCTCATTCCTTGGCCGCGCGTTCGCGGTCGTGTCCCTCGGTTTGGCCGTGTCCGCTGCGGCGGCGCCGGCGAAACGCCCCAATATCCTCTGGCTGATCGGCGAGGATTTTTCGCCCGACCTCGCCTGCTACGGCGTCAAGGAAGTGTCGTCACCGAATCTCGACCGGCTCGCGGCGCAGGGCATGCGTTTCAATCGAATGTTTACGACGGCGCCGGTGTGCAGCGCGTCGCGTTCGGCGTTTATGACTGGCATGTATCAAACGACTATCGGCGCCCACAACCACCGCTCGCATCGCGACGATGGCTACACGGTGCCCGCCGGGGTGCGGCCGATTACTGATTGGATGCGCGACGCGGGCTACCTCACGGCGAACATCCGCGAACTTCCCGCGGCGCTCGGCATCCGCGGCTCGGGTAAGACGGATTGGAATTTCACGTATCCGGCGCAGCCTTTCGACACCGACAAGTGGAGTGACCTCAAAGGCAAGCAGCCGTTTATGGCCCAGGTAAATTTTTCCGAAACGCACCGCGCGTTCAAGGGACCCAACAAGGCCGATCCGGCGAAGGTGGCCCTCCCACCAATCTATCCCGATCACGCAGTGACGCGCGAGGACTGGGCGGCTTACCTTGACGACGCCAGCGAACTCGACCGCAAGATCGGCCTCGTGCTGAAGCAACTCGAGGCGGAGGGCCTCGCCGACGACACGATCATCCTCTTCCACGGCGACCACGGTCAGGCCCACGTGCGCGGCAAGCAGTTCGTCTACGATGACGGGCTGCGCGTGCCGTTCATCGTGCGCTGGGCGAAGAATTTTCCCGAGCCCAAAGGCTTCAAGTCTGGCACGGTGAGTGACCGGATCATGGAGTCGATCGACATTGCGCCGACGCTGCTCGACGTCGCGGGGGCGGCGAAACCGACAAAAATGCAGGGCCGGATTTTGTTTGGCGACCGCGCCGAGCCGGCGCGCGACGTGGCGTTTGGCGCGCGCGACCGCTGCGACGAGACGGTCTTCCGCTTCCGCACGGTGCGCGACGCGCGCTATCGGTACATCAGGAATTTCACGCCCGAGCGCCCCTTTCTCCAAGCCAACGATTACAAAGAGCGGCAGTATCCGGTGTGGAGTTTGATCAAGGAACTCGGGGCCGCAGGAAAACTCACCGATTGGCAGAAGAATTTTTATCTCTCGCCGACGATGGCGCCTGAGGAACTCTACGACATGAATACGGATCCGTGGGCGATGACCAACCTCGTGAATTCCCATGAGCCGGTGCACCAGACGACGCTCGTGCGGTTGCGGGTCACGCTGGAGAAGTGGATTGCCGAGTCGGATGACCAAGGCCGGGTGCTCGAGTCGGCTGCCCTCGTTGCCGCCAAAGGTGCGACGAAACCGGCGGCCGGAGCC
>SYGN01000190.1 GCA_005799525.1 Opitutaceae bacterium
CATCCGCTATTCATCGTTCGCTCCCGTTACCCGTCCCAACCTTCCTTCAGGCTCCTGACTTCACTTCCAGTTACACCCCCCTAGGACGCATCCCCCGACCCCAAACAAAAGGGGTCGCGTATTGACTCTTGACAGAAGGCGCAAGCTCTGGCGCTTTTGCAAGTCATGGCGCGCAAGGTGAGAATCGAGTGGGCGGGGGCCTGTTATCACGTGATTAATCGCGGGAAATACCGGCGCGACCTGTTTGCGAGCAAGGGTGCGGCGCAGTCGTTTCAGACCTGTCTGTTCGGAGCGGCGGAGCGGTTTGGCTGGCGGCTCCATGCGTTTGTGGTGATGCGCAACCATTTTCATCTGGCGGTGGAGACCGCGGAGCCGAATTTGAGCGATGGGATGCAATGGCTGCAAGGCACGTGGGCGGTACGTTTCAACCGGCTGCGCCACGAGGTCGGCCGGCCGTTCCAGGGCCGGTTCAAGGCGCTCCATGTCGAACCGGGGCACGCTTTGGCGCAGGTGGCGCACTACATTCATCTGAATCCGGTGCGGGCGAAGATCGTGAAGGTCGCACGACTGACCGATTATCTGTCGAGCAGCCTGGCGCTCTTTGGGTCGCGGCAGCGGCCGGCGGTGCTCGTGGCAGACACGGTCCTGGGCGAGAGCGGCGGTTTGCCAGACACGCCCGCTGGCTGGCGCCGGTATGCTGATTATCTTGGGGTGATGGCCGAGGAAGAGACGAAATTAAGGGAAGAGAGATTCGGCCGGCTCAGCCGCGGATGGGCGATTGGTTCAGCCGAGTTCAAGGCGGACCTGCGGAAGGAATTCACCGCCCGCGCGGTTGGCAGCGGGGGCTTGGGGTTGCGCGGAGCCGATGGCGAAGCGCACCGTGAAATGCGCGCCCTGCTCTGGGAAGACCGGCTTGGCCGGCTGGCGAAACGGCTCAAGGTGGCGCTCGATCGCTTGCCGGACCGGAAGTCGGCGGAACCCAAAGTGCGGCTCGCGGCCGCGATGAAAGCCGTGTCATCGGTCTCGAATGTCTGGCTGGCGGAACGGCTGAAGATGGGCCGGCCGGCGAGTGTTAGTCAGTATGTGCGGCGGTTCCGACTGCGTGGCGGAGCGAATGCGGCGTCGTTCAAGGCAGCGGTGTTAAGAGTCGATAAGTGAGTGCGTTGGCTATTGTCACCCCGTTGGCTATTGTCTTCGGTTCGTAGCGCGGCGCAGCCGGGCTATTCTTGTCGGCCGAGCCGAGAAAAACGGCGGGGAAAAAGCGCGGGATGCGCCAGAAGACGGACAACCGACCTAAGTGGAAGACCGGAAAGGAAGAAACAGGTGCGGCTGGTGGCGGCCCCGCCGGCAATTGAGATTCGGGATGACAAACGTCCGCTTTCCTCTAACCTTTCCACATCAGCACCGTGGCAGAAATTATAGAGGCCGTTAAGCGGCTCCCCGAATCGGCGAAAGGTGAATTTTTGGAGGGTTTGACTGAGGTTAATTTCAACGATGCTTGGGACCGGCAAATTGAAACCGACGCGAAAGCGGGCCGGCTGGATCAGTTCATCGACGAGGCTATTCTCGAGCACCGCGACGGCCAGTCTCGTCCGTTTCCGTGAAGAGCCGGGCGCTCGGCCGGTTTTGGCGGCTTTACCACGCGTTGCCGCCCGACACTAGACGGGCGGCGGACAATCCATTCTCCCTCTGGCGCCAGAACCCGCAACATCGCTCGCTGCACTTCAAGCGCATCCGGCACAACCTGTGGTCGGTGCGGGTGAATGATAACTACCGCGCGCTCGCGACATTCGACGGCGATACGTGGCTGTGGTTCTGGATCGGTCAGCACGACGAATACGAGCGGCTCCCCAAGTATGATCGATGAAAGGTCCCAAAGGTGGGCTCTCGGCGACGGCCGCATGCGGAACAAGGCAACGGAGTCAAACTATGCAATTTGCACTTGCTGGTTCGATCCGGCGAGATCGGTGACAGTTAAGGCCGTCGGGGCAAAGACGTCACACCAACGGGATCAGCCCCTAATCTTTGGAGTAAGTTCGTGAATTTTTCCCGCTGCGGCCGCTCTGTCGCCGCGATTTACATCGCCCACGTAGCGGCTGACCGCATCGGGCGCGCCCCTGTGCAGTTGTTCCCCCATCCCGCGATTGGGAGCACGGCACCGGCGTTTGAGCCATGCAGCCAGCGCGATCTGCCACGCTGCGGATTTCGGCTCAGCGGTCAGTGGAATCAAGGCATACTCTCACCCGTGCGATTCCTCTGATCCATTCCGGGGCGGGGTGGTCTGGATGAGCCATGCACGCCTCTGTGCGTATCCAGGGACGCTGTGCGCGCCCCACCCAACCCATTAAAATCAACTGCCCGTTTTTTTGGCTTTCAGCCCCGGGGTTTACTGGGGGGTTACGACGCGTTGGTGCTTGAGCAGCCACGTGTAGAGTGCGGGGTTGTGGTAGGTCTCCGTCCACGAGTCGTGCGTGGCCTCGGGATAAACCGTGAGTTGGAGATCGGTAACGCCGGAACTTTTCAGGGCGGCAACCATCGTCTCGGATTCTGCGAGGGCGACGGTGGGGTCTTTGGCTCCGTGGAAGGCCCAGACACCGAGGCTGAGCAGGGCGGATTTCTTTTCCCGGGAGGCGCGGCGCACATCGGTGGGATTGCCGCCGCCGCAGATCGGCACGATGGCGGCGAAGCGTTCGGGGAATTTCATCGCGACACTCCACGTGCCGAAGCCGCCCATGCTGAGGCCGGAAAGGTAGTGGCGGGTGGGGTCGGTACGGTGCTTTGCCGTGATGTCGTCGAGGAGCGCGAGCACGCCGTCGTCATCCCACCAGCTGCCGGCGGGGCATTGCGGTGAGACCACGATGAAGTTGGCTTTCAGGAAGGCGGCGGATTGTTCGCGCCGGTCGCGGGCCTCGGCGGTTTCAGGCGCGGGTGCACGCGGGGCCTTGGTGCCTGGCGTGGGCGTGGTGGGCGGGACGGGGCCGCGGATGAGCTTGGGCGGGCCGTGGACGGCGACTTTCCATAGATCGGTGCCGCGCTCGCCGGAGCCGTGGAGAAAAAGAATCACGGGCCAAGTCTTGTTGGCGGCCGCATCGTAGCCGGTGGGGAGAGAAAGCAGGTAGTGGTAGCCGACCTTCTTGGTGATGATTTTTTCGAACGACGCGACGGATTGGGTCTCCGCGGCGGGGGCGAGCGGCGCGGCGCAGAGTGTGAGCAGCGTGAGCAGCGGTGCGGAGACGAAGGGCGGGATAATGCGCATGGGTAATTTGAGGTTGAGGGTGAGGACGGTTGAGAGGTTGCTATGAGCGATGCAAACGCGGACGGCTGCGGAGAGCGCCGTCCGTACCTTTTTTGACGCCGGTTCACGTGCCGTAGAGGCGGTCGCCGAAATCTCCGAGGCCGGGGAGGATGTATTTTTTCGCGTTGAGGGCGCGGTCGTGGGCGGCCGTGTGAATCACGGTGCCGGGGTGTTGACTTTCCACTTTGGCGACGCCTTCGGGGCTGCTCACGATGCAGATGAGGGCGGGATTGATGGCGCCGTTTTGTTTCAAGACGGTGAGGGCCTGCACGGCGCTGCCTCCGGTGGCGAGCATGGGATCGACGGCGAAGATGTGGCGGTCGGCGAGGGGCGGAAGTTTGCAGTAGTAGCTGCGGGCTTGGGCGGTCTCATGGTCGCGCTCGAGGCCGATGTAGCCGACGCTCACTTCGGGGAAGAGATCGGTGAAGGGCTGCAACATACCGAGACCGGCGCGGAAAATCGGAACGACGACGAGCGGCTGCGGGTGGAGGACGCGGGACGTGATCGTTTCGAGCGGAGTGTCGATGGGCTTTTCCTCGGTCTCGATCGCCCTCGTGGCTTCGATCGCGAGCAAGAGGCTGATCTGGTACGCGAGCGTGCGAAACGTCGCGGGCTTCGTGGTCTGATCGCGCAGGTGGGTGATGATGTGCGCGGCGAGCGGATGGGAGAGGATATACAGGGGCATTGGGGCTGGGGTCTGGACGATGGCGTCTGGGCGATAGGGGTTACAACAAGTCGCGTTCTACTTTTCCTTCGAGGAGTTGTTCGAATTCCTTGCGGAGGGCTTTTTCTTTGCCGCGCAGTCCCGGCAAAATTGAAAGCCAGTGGTAGGCTTCTTCGCGGAGGTGTTTGGGCATCACCGGCTCCATCGTGAGCACCCGGTCGAGGGCGCGCACGCATTGGGCGGCGACCTGTTCGCAGACGTGTTGGGCATCGACGGAGCTGTGCTGGCCAGCGAGCCGAGCGACTGCGTCGGGCTGACGGCGACGTCGCTTCATCGCGGCCGAATAGGCGAGCAGGCTGGGGACGATGACGTTGGTCGTGCGGGGAAAATAACTCGTCATGAGGTTCCACGGTTCATCGCTGAAATCGCCGTTGCTGCGCAGGTCGGTGCGCAGGAGTACGGACGGAATATCGGCAAATTTTGCGATCATGAATTCGACGACGGTGCCGTTGTCGAGTTCGGTGCCGTCGTAGTTAAACAGGCCGAGGTCGCAGCCGATGAGGGCGCGGAGGTCTTGGTCGCGGATGGTGCGCCCGCTGCGACCGCGGGGGAGGAGATCTTGCGGGAGCAGGCAGCGGTATTTGCCGTGGGATTTTTCGTAGATGGCCTCGGCGAGCCAAGCGTTGCCGATGAGATGCTTCAGCGAAAAAAGTTCGCCGCCGAAATATACCGAGTAAGTGCGTTTGGTTGTTTTCTTCATGCGGCGCTGCGGGTGAGAAAGTGCTGGAGGCGGGCGTGGCTCAACGCGAAACTGGTAGGCGCGCGCGTGGCGTGATCACGCCGGTGCGGCGCGGGGCTCGCGCTGGCGAGCGTGGTGAGTGCGGAGAACACCTCCCTCGCACTGACCGAGCGCGCAGACGATCTCATGACGACCGGCGAGTGGCCCTCGAGATTGAGCGCGCCGGCGTCCGCCCGACGCTCGCCTGCCCACCAGACCGAACCAACCGGAGCGCCGCGAAAATCGTGACCTTCGAAAACGGTCTGCCGCGCCGCCACCCGTTACTGGCGTATCGTGACCTTCTTCATTACCGGCGGCGTGGTCGGCTTGCTCATGCCGCCGTCCATTCCGCGCGTCGTCGGCACCTCGGCGAGCGCATCCACGACCTCGATACCCTTGGTGACGCGGCCGAAAATGGTGTAGTTCGCTGGGAGCGGGAAGTCTTTGTGCAGAATGAAAAACTGGCTGCCTTGAGTGTTCGGCCCCGCGTTGGCCATTGCGACGAGGCCGCGTTTGTAACCGAGGCCATTCTGATACAGCGGCGAATCTTTCACGATCTCATCGGCAAATTTCCCACCCCACGCGCTCTCGCCGCCGCGCCCGTCGCCTTGCGGATCGCCGCCCTGAATCATGAAGCCTTTGACGATGCGGTGAAAGGTCAGCCCGTTGTAGTAACCGCGCTCGGCCAACAGGCGGAAATTTTCTGTGGTTTTCGGTGCATCGGAGACGAGCAGTTCGAATTCGACGACGCCCTTGTCGGTTTCGAGCACGGCAAACGACGGCCCCGCAGGAGGCGCGGCTGGCGTGGGCGCGGCGACACTTTTCTCGGATTTTCCGCAACCGGCGGCGAGGAGGAGACCTGCTGCCAGGACGAGGCTGGCCGCGAAGCGATTCTGAGCGTGAATGAGCGTGAATGCGCGGAAAGAGGGCATGCACGATTTCTCCGGACCAACGGCGGGGAGTCAAGGCGGCGAAACGATTCAGCGTGGCGTGTCCACGGAGATGAAGTCCCTTCGTCTCACATCGGTAGTTGAAACGCGGAGAGCGCGCGGGGACGCGGAGTCAGGCAGAATTTGTGCGAGGCGTCCGCTGAACGTTGTCTCCGGCGGCGTGGTGAACTCCCCGAAGCCGAAAAACCCGCCCGCGCCCGTGCGGATGATCGGCAAAAATTTCTGCCGGCAACCGCGGCGTGATTCACCGGTGAGCACGACGACTTCCCGCCGGTGGAGGGATTACGACAGCGGCACGGTGAGATCGAGCGTGCCGTCGGGCGATGCCGTTTTCATCCACGCCTCCATAATTATCACCGCCGCTGTCGCTGCGTGCGCCCCGCAGATGAGCCGGGCGAGATGGGCGAATTGATCCTTCGCGTGCTCGTCCTTGAGCGACGAAGGGATGAAACAGATCGGCCCGCCGGCGCCCACCGATTCGTTGCTGTGACAATCTCTCGCTCTGCAGCGGGGGCACCGCAGATGGCGTGATGTAGTCTGAGCGTCTCGCCGAGCACCCCGATCGCGTCCTCGCCCATTTCCTTCCCGGCAAAAAGCACTGCCCGCACCTCCGCGAAGTTCAGCCCCAGTTGTTCGTGTCGAGCGATTTGCGGTCGGTAATCCGCGATGTGCTTCTGAAACGTCAGCTCGGGGTTTTTTTCGTTTCGGCATGAGCGTTTACGTTTCTCGATCTTCGTTTTCACCGGAACGAGTTCATCCTCATCGCGCACGGTCGCGCCGCAAACCGGGCAGCGATAGCGGCCCCCGGCCAGTTCCTTGAAGCGCAGCCCCGTATCCTCGTCGAGGGTAGCTGGGCGGACGGTGATGAGGAAGCCGCTGAACGTGACTTCCTCGTGCATGCCGCATTTCGCACAGGCGAGTAATTCGCGGTCATCCGCAAACATTCCCAATGTCCGCGCCTGTTTTTGCAGGGCTACGACCTCCGAGGCGAGTGCGCGCAGAGCTTTCATCCGGTGATCTATTTTTCCGGCATCAGAGTTGGGATGACTTTGTTGCCGTGACGGCGGTAGATGCGGAAATCCGAGTCCAACGTGAATACCGTGCTGCCCCGGTGGCCTTCGCTCAGGCGCACCAGGCAGGCATCGGCCAGTGACATGGGCCGGTCACGGTAGCGGCTCATCAGCGTGCGCAGGTCGGCCAGTTGATCCTCGATCTCCAAGCCTACCCGCAAAACGCCCCGCTCCAGCAATTCGAAGAGCGGATCGGTCTCCCGCCCCTCGCGCTTCAGTAAAAAGGCGGCTTCGGTCAGCACCGGCTCACAGGTCAGCAAGGGCGGGTGCAGCCGTTTCCACTGCTCGCAAACCCAAGCGTGATGCTCCGAGCCGGCGGCCAGAAAGGTCACCAGCGGGCCGGTGTCCAACAGCACTGCGCCCTTCACCGGCCGAAGCCCGTCATATACTTCGGGTTGGTCGCCAGATCACGCGGCAGACCTTTCAACGAACCGGCTAGGTCGCTGGCCAGATCGTAGCAGGTCGCCTTGCCGCCGACGGGACGGGCGTCCAGCGACTGCTCCAGGCACTCGCGAACCAGTGATGATTTGGTGGTGCCGCGTGCGCGCGACGCCTCTTCCAGACGTTCCAGCAGCCGATCCGGAAGTTTGAGCGAGATGGTATTCATGGGTAAAAGGTAATACCGCTGAATCTCGTGCGCAATACCCAATTCAGTCGCCTACCCGCCGCTGGCCGGTGACGCATCCGTGAATCAGCGACTTGCGGTAGGCGGTGAGGGTGGCGATCTGGGTTTCGATGGTGCTGCTTATCAAATGCGATTCGTGCTCTTTCGCATCAAGGTATTCGGCAAGGGCGGCCTGCTCCTTTAGCCGCGGATCGCGCAGTCCACCTGTCAGCGTGATGGCATGGCAGCCAGGGCGGCGTCAAAGTCGGTCGCGCGCCCGGTAATCGTTCTCTTTCTTCTTTCTCTTAATCTTTTTCTCCGGCCGACGAGTCCCTCCGAGCCGGAGCCCTGACGAATCGGGAGGAGAGAGAGGAAAGATTGGCGGAACGACTTTGACACTGCCCAGCATGGCAGCGCGCGGCTGCACGCCGGGCTTGAAATCCGGGGACAAAACGCTCCCGCTGGGCGGATGAAGATCAATGCTTCGACGCGGCGGCAGTTCCTCAAGACGACGGCGACGGCCGTCACGGCGTTTCAGATCTTGCCGCGCCACGTGCTCGGTGGGCCGCGATTTGTGCCGCCGAGCGAGAAGGTGACTCTCGCGGTGGTCGGCGTGGGTGGGCGCGGCACGCAGAATCTTCGGTCACTGCTCGCGCAGGCTGACGCCCAGGTCGTCGCGATCGCGGATCCGGCGGAGACGTTCAGTCTCGAAAAATATTACTACAAGGGCGTCGGCGGCCGGTTGCCGGCGCTGAAGATCGTCGATGATCACCACGGCAAGATGACGCCGGGCTATCGTTGCGCGGGCTATGAGGATTTCCGCGTGATGTTCGAAAAAGAAAAGGGCATCGATGCGGTCCTGTGTGCGACGCCGGATCATCTGCATGCTTATGTGACGATCCGGGCAATGCGGGCAGGGAAGCACGTGTATTGTGAAAAGCCGCTCACGCATAATATTTGGGAGGCGCGGGAGGTCGCGCGGATCGCGAAGGAGACGGGCGTGGCGACCCAGCTCGGCAATCAGGGGCACTCGACGGTGGGCATCCGCGAGACCGTCGAGCATCTCCACGCCGGCACGATCGGCGAGGTGCGGCAGATCTATTCGTGGGTCGGCACGAAACGGTGGAATCCGACCTTGTTGTCGAAACCGGCGGAGGCGCAGGCGAGGCCGACGGGGATGAACTGGGATTTGTGGGTCGGGCCGCGCGAGCTGCGGGAGTTTCACGCGGCGTATCATCCGGTGTCGTGGCGCGATTTCTGGACGTTCGGGACGTCGTCGATGGGTGATTTCGCGTGTCATGATATGGACGCCGCGACGTGGGCCTATGACCTCGCTGCGCCGACGCGCATCGAGGCTCATGCGATCGGGCCGAGCGATGCGGAGATCGCGCCCCACGGTGCGGTGATTTACTTTGATTTCCCAGCGCGCGGAGCGTGGCCGGCGCAACGGCTCACCTGGCTCGATGGGGGCGCGAAACCGCCGCCGCACGAAGCGGTCGGAAAATTCCCGGTGCCGTCGCGCGGCACGATGTTCATCGGCGAAAAAGGGGTGATCCAGTGCGACGGCGCGGGCGGTCCGCCGCGGGTGTTTCCCGAGAGCCTGCGCACGAGTATCCAAAAACCGGTGCCAACGATTGCACGTTCCAACGGACACCACCGCGACTGGCTCGACGCGATCAAGGGCGGCAAGCCGGCGAGCAGCAATTTCGCCTACGGCGCGCGGCTCACCGAAATCGGGTTGCTCGGCGTGCTCGCGCTGCGCGTCGGGAAGCCGATCGAGTGGGACGGCGCGAACTTGAAAGTCGTCGGCCGGCCCGACGTCGAGCCCATGATCCGCGGCACGTATCGCCCAGAGTGGGCGCTGGGCACGTGACGGCGGCTTGGCCGCGAACGCGTTAAACCCATCGCTACACGCTTTTGGGATTTGGTTTCTGTAGGCCCGGCCGATGGCCGGGCTGCCCGCCCACCGACCGGGCCCAGTGTGACCAGCATGGGCATGAACTTAACATATGAAACGAAATGTTCGCAAACAGTGACAATAACCGTAGCGAAGGACAAGGCGGGTGGCGCGAGGCACTCAGCACGAAAGAAGTCTGGAGCAAAGGCACGACCGTAGGAACACGAACAGGCAGCGAGGCCGCGATGCGGGCGATGAGCATGCTAGAGAATGCGAAATCCAACTGTCACCAAAAGACGCATCGGGTAGGCCAGCAAAAAGAGTCACGTCGCAAGTCTTGACAGACACCTCGAATCAATCGGAAAGACATGACCGGGCAGTGGAGAAATAGGTTATTGCGACTTGTCAAGACTTGCGACGTGAGCCCTTTGGTATTATGCAGCCTCACCGATCTGGAAAAGAAGCCTGAACCCTCCGCCCCGCCGGCCGGAGCGAGCACCAGTGAAGTGATGCGGCATCGGCTGCAAAGCTCCGCCGGCAAACAGCTCTACAAGCTGCGCCAACAGACCGTCGAACCGGTGTTCGGGATCATCAAATCGGTCCTCGGATTCAGACAGTTCCTGCTGCGCGGCACGGCCAAGGTGTCCACCGAATGGACCTTGGTGTGCCTGGCGTACAACCTCAAGCGGCTGCATCGGCTCGGCACGCAAAAATTTGCCCTCGCGGGCTAAAACCGCCCGAAAACTCGGTATCCACAAAAAATTCTCTAGAAAACGTTCCTCCCGGCGTGCTCCGCACGGCTCGTAGCAGCCCGTCGGAGTCGGGCCCCCCCGTTGCCGGCAAAATTCCGGAAAATCACCCCCAAGCCTGATTTTCGAAGTCCGACGGGCTGCTAGGCCGGCAGATTGCGGACATAGTCACGCACGTGGCCGCAGATTTCGTCGAGTGCGGGTTTTCGCTCCCGGCAATAGGCAAAGACCGCCGGGAGTCGGGTTCCAGCATAGTCATGAGCCACTTCGTTGCGCACCATCTTCATCTCCCGCAAGGTGGCGGCCGATGCGACAAAACCACGCTGTTCGGCCCCGTTGACGACATCCAGCAGGGTTCCAGGCGGCTTAAGTTCGACGCGATCGAGGCCCCGGAGGACCTTGTTGACCAAGAGATCGACCGTGCGCGCAAACCGACTCGTGAACGCTTCCGCGCTCTCCAACTGCGCTTCTGAGATCAGTTGCAGGTCACCGGGCAGGTTTCGCACCCGCTCGGCGGAGAAATCGAGATGCCTTCTCGCCGCCTCGAGCTCAACCAAAGCGTGATCCAGGAGACGGCGCGGTGTCTCGGGGTTCATAGCTTGATTCCCGTTTCCAGCGCCAAAGCGGCGATCGGCTCACGCAATTGTTCGCGGCCCCGCACGATGAGATCCAACCGTTGCCAGCCGATCCGATCAAGAAGGGCGGTGCGCAACTGAAGTTCGTCCGGGAAGGTGATCTGCTCGGAGACCACCAATAGGTCGATGTCGCCACCGCGCGCCTCGTCATTCACCCGCGAGCCAAAAAGCCAGATCTCCGCCTGCGGGTCAGCCCGGCTGACCTCATCGCGGATGGCTTGGGCCGTTTCGGAGGTGAGTCGCATCGTTCCAACGTGCGTGGTGCAGGGCGCAGGGTCAAATCTCCAGTGGTGCCGCGTGGCGCTTGGCCAAATTCAAGTCGATAGCCTTCCGCTGGCCCGCGAGGCCCTGCATTGTAGTCATCACGCTCCGCGTGATGAACCCGCTCAGGCATCACGCGA
>SYGN01000191.1 GCA_005799525.1 Opitutaceae bacterium
CGGCGCCGGCAAATCCACGCTCCTCAAAATTCTCAGCGGTGCCTACCCGCCGTCTGGCGGCTCCCTCGCCATCGACGACCAACCGCGCGCCTTTCGCAACACCGCCGAGGCCCTCACCGCCGGCATCGCGGTGATTTACCAAGAGCTGCATCTCGTCCCCGAGATGAGCGTCGCAGAAAATCTTTTTCTCGGGCACCTCCCGCAGACCTTCGGGATCGTCAACCGCCGCGCCCTCGCCGAAGCCGCCCGTCAACAGCTCGAACTCATCGGCGAAGACATCAATCCGCAGACCAAGGTCGGACAACTCTCTCTCGGCCAGCGCCAGATGGTCGAGATTGCGAAAGCGCTCACCCGCGGCGCGCGCATTATCGCCTTCGATGAACCGACGAGCAGCCTCTCCGACCGCGAAGTGCGCCGGCTCTTCACGATCATCCGTGAACTCCGTACGCGCCGCTGCGCCGTCCTCTCCGTGTCCCACCGCATGGAGGAGATTTTTGAACTCTGCGACCGCATCACGATTTTGCGCGACGGCCGCCAAGTTGCCACCGGCCGACTTCCATCGCGTGACACCGGCGTCCCGCCCCCGGACTCGTCACTCCCCCTCACTCGCGACGCCGTCGTTCAACGCATGGTCGGCCGCACACTCGCCGACATTTACAACTACACCCCACGGGCATCGCGGGGGTTTGAAGGGACGGCGCTCGCCGCCGGACCGCCACGCACCGCACACGACAATCGCGACCGCGTGCCGACAAGCGGCAGCTCAACCCACGAGCCGCCGCCTGCGCGTGACGACCGCGGGTTGGTGGTCGACGGTCTCTGCGGTCCCGGCCTCGCCGAGCCCTGTTCATTCACCGTCGCCGCCGGTGAAATCCTTGGTTTCTTCGGTCTTATCGGCGCCGGCCGCAGCGAACTGCTGAAGCTCCTCTTCGGTGCCGTGCAAAAAATCTCCGGTGGCCTCACATTTTCCGGCCGCGAACTGACCATCACTTCGCCGCGCCATGCCATTGCAGCCGGCATCGTGCTGTGCCCCGAAGACCGCAAGAAGGAGGGCATCGTCCCGGTGCGCTCGGTGCTCGAGAACATCAACCTCAGCACCCGCCGCCGCACCGCCCGCGTCGGCATTTTCATCGACGAATCGTGGGAGCAGACCAACGCCCGCGAACGCTCTGCGCAACTCCGCGTCAAGACTCCGTCCTTCCAGCAACTCATCCGCAACCTCTCCGGCGGCAATCAACAAAAAGTCATCCTCGGCCGCTGGCTCTCCGAGCAGGTCAACGTCCTCCTCCTCGACGAGCCCACCCGCGGCATCGACGTCGGCGCGAAGAGCGAAATCTACACGATCATGCAGGACCTCGCGCGCTCCGGCGTCTGCGTGATCGTCGTCTCGAGCGAACTTCCCGAAATCCTCGGCGTTTCCGACCGCATCGCCGTCATGCGGCAGGGCAAGATCGCCGCCATCCTTGACCGGGCCGAGGCCACGGAAGAAAAACTTCTCAAACTCGCGCTGCCGCTCGAAACTGGCCGCGCCTCCTGATCATGAACGCACACCCGATTCCTTGCCGTAGCTGCGAGCGTGAGCGAGTGGTTTGAGCCCCCGCCCCGCGCTCACCCTCACAGCTACCCACCACCTTCATGGCTACCGCCACCTCCTCTGCCCGCCGCAAACCCATCGCCGAATTCTTCGACCAAGCCGGCATGCTCGTCGTCCTCGTAATCCTGTTCATCGGTTGCTCGGCCTTCGTGGAAAATTTTCTCTCGTGGCGCAACATGCAGGGCCTCGCCCTTGCCGTCTCGATGACGGGCATGGTCGCGTGCACGATGTTGTTCTGCCTCGCCGCCGGCGATTTCGATCTCTCGATCGGCTCCGTCGTCGCCTGCGCCGGCGTGCTCGCCGCCGTCGTGATGAACAAGACCGAGAGCATCACCCTTGGCGTCGCCGCCGGCCTCGGCATCGGCGCGCTCGTCGGGGTCGCCAACGGCTACGTCGTCGCCAAACTCCGTATCAACGCCCTCATCACCACGCTCGCCACCATGCAGATCGTCCGCGGCTTCGGCTTCATCATCTCCGATGGCAAAGCGGTCGGCATCGGTCTCGAAGATTTCTTCGCCCTCGGCAGTTCCGCCGTCTTCGGCATTCCCAACCCCGTGTGGATCACCGCCGTCTGTTTCGCGATCTTCGGTTTTATTCTCAACCGCACCGTCTTTGGCCGCGACACGCTCGCCGTCGGCGGCAACTCCGAAGCGTCCCACCTCGCCGGCATCGCCGTCGACCGAGTAAAGATTATCATCTTCACCGCGCAAGGCGTGATGGCCGCCTTCGCCGGCATCGTCCTCGCCTCCCGCATTACCAGCGGCCAACCCAACACCTCCCAGGGCTTCGAACTGGAGGTCATCTCCGCCTGCGTGCTCGGCGGCGTGTCCCTCACCGGCGGCGTCGGCAGCATGGCCTTCGTCATCGCCGGCGTGCTCATCATGGGCATCGTTCAGAACGCGATGAACCTCCTCAACGTCGCGACCTTTTACCAATACGTCGCCCGCGGCCTGATTCTCCTCGCCGCCGTGTTGTTCGACCGCTGGAAACGGCGGAAGCAGTGAGGCACCCGCGGCATTTGATCGAGGCAGGAGCCTGCTTCCAGGCGATTGAGAACGCGGGACTCTGGCCCGCTCTCCTGCCGATGCGGTCGAGACACCCGTGCTCTCATGAAATCGCCAGCAAGCAGGCGCCTACCTCCCGCCCGTCGAAGCTCGAGCCATCGACATCGCACTTGCCGCATCGCTCAGTCCAACTACGTTTCCAGCATGGGAACATTTCACGTCGGCGCCCGAATAGAAAATGTGGTCGATCGTTCGAAAGGATCATCGCTGCCCCGACTGCTCGTCGACACCGGTAGCGAATACACGTGGGCGCCGGGAGCGACACTGGAGAAGCTCGGAGTCGCCCGCGAAAAGAAGGACCTCGAGTTCGTGATGGCGAATGGCCAGAAGGTTACCCGGAGCGTGGGCTTCGCGATTATCCGAGTCGATAAGAGCTTCACGGTAGACGAAGTCGTCTTCGCCGAGAAGGGCGATTTGCTGCTGCTGGGCGCACGGACCTTGGAGGGATTGAGCCTCACCGTCGATTCGCGGAAGAAGATATTGGTTGCCGCCGGGCCGCTGCCGGCGGCTTAAATATCGCCGGGATCCCAGTCGAGATTTCCCGCGTCGCGCTCGCTCTGCTGCCCGAGGATTGTCTTGAAACTGCTCGCCTTCAGGTTGCTCGAAAGCGTGGTCGAACCTGAGCACTGACTGATGCCATAAAGGAATTTTACCCGTTGCCTTGCGGGTGCAGCTACACGCCCCCAACTTACCGCACCCAAACCCAACCAACCAACCAATGAACCCTGCACCGACCAACCCACTCCGCGCCCTCGCGACCCTGCTCGCCGCCCTCTCGCTCAGCGCCACCCTCGGCGCCCAAACGGCACCCTCGACAGCCGCAGCGACCGCCAAAACCAATAGCGAAGTGCTGCGACTCTCGGAATTCTCCGTCAGCGCCGACCCCAACCGCGGCTACGCGCCCTCCGAGACGATGACCGGCTCGCGCATCGCGACCAAGATCGTCGATCTGCCCTACACCGTGAACATGCTCACGAGCGAATTCCTCGAAGACTTCGGTATCTTCGAGCTCGCCGATAACATTGTTCAAATCGGCAGCTTTACCGGACTCGACATCGGCGGTAGTTTTAACCTCCGCGGTTTTCAATCCACCTACCAGTTGCGCGACGGCTTCTTCCGCCTCGGCCGTTACGGCTCGAGCAACATCGATCGGATGGAAATCATCAAAGGCTCCAACGCCGCCATTTACGGACGCACTTCGCCCGGTGGTATGGTGAACATGATCTCCAAGGCACCGAAGGACCGGCAGTCGGAGAAATTCAGCTACAACGTCGGCGACTACGGCACCCAGCGCGTCACCCTTGAGGCCACCGGCCCCGTGCCGGTCGATGCCCTTGGCCAGACCTCCTACATCGTCACGCTCAGCCAATATCAGCGCGACTTCGGCCAGGAATACGCCCGCAACCGCAACTTGGAATATTATGCCGCCCTGAAGCACAAGTTCGACAACGGCGGCAACCTTCTCCTCTCCGCCGAATACCTCCTGCAGATCCGGCACTCGCCCAACACGGCCTCCCCCCTCATCAGCGACCAGAAGGGTACCACCGTCAACACCGACGACGAAATCGTCGGCTATGCGAAAGGCCTCGCCGGCTACAACGCCTTCGGCCCCGTTAGCGAACTCACCCGCGGCGCCACCAGCTACACCGCCAACTACGACCGCCGCCTGACCGACGTGTTCAGCGTGCGCGCCTCCGGCAACTACTACCTCGCCCGCCGCTGGGACTATAACCAAAACAACGGCTGGCCCACGGTGAACATCAACCCCGCCCCGGCGGCGGCCACCGGCCTCGTTCCCCCGATCACCGTCGTCCGCGGCGCGATTCCGTCCAAGGGCCAGATCATCGAGAACGGTGGCGGCATCCAAAGCGACCTTCTCGCCCACTACTGGACCAACAACCGCAAAATCGAGCACCGCACCCTCGTCGCCGTCGACTTCAACGACTACTACCGCTGGGACCCGGCCCGGAGCTACGCCGCCGCCACCGATCCCGACCTCGTCGCCTGGAGCGCGGCCCTCCGGACCACCACGCTCGACCCGAAGACCCTCACCCCCATCAGCCCGATCAACTACTTCACCAAGACCTTCGACGGCTCCAAGGGCATCTCCACGCGCATCCGTAAACAGCGCGTGTCCGTCCTCGGCGGCCTGATCCGCCAACAGACGGCGCTGTTCGACGGCCGCCTGCTCAGCTATGCTGGTCTCCGTTTCGACACCGTCCGCTTCCGCCACCGCGATTTCACCGCACCGCCCGCCGGCTTTCTCCCCGGCCAGCAGCTCGACAAGAGCATGGACTCCGGTGTGACGCCCAACCTCGGCTTGAACTATAAATTGACCCCGAATCTGCGCGTGTTTGCCAACTACAGCGAAAGCTTCTTCGTCCCCCAATCCGACGCGACGCCCACGGTGGCTCGCAACGACTACGTGGCCGAGACGGCCAAGGGCTACGACTACGGCTTCAAGGGCGCGCTCCTGAACGACCGGCTGAACTTCACCGTCAGCGGCTTCTACGCCATCCGCAACGACGTCTCGGTGACCGAGTCGATCGAAACGCCGCCCGGTTCGGGCACCTACGTGAACGAGACCCGCCGCGAGGGCAACCAGCTCGTCCGCGGCTACGAGCTGGACGTGAACTACAATATCTCCAACGAATTCAACGTCGGCGGCAGTTGGGGCCATGTTTATTCGATCTACACCGATTTTGGCAGCGCCTTCCCCCAAGCCATCGGCCGCCGCGTCAACGGCATTTCCCCTGAAAACGGCGGCGCCTATGTCAAATACACGCCCGCCAATCCCAAACTGCGCGGTTTCTCAACCAACCTCGGCGTCACCTTTGTCGACTCGACACCCACGGAAGCGCCCAACGCTGGTGACACGATGGGCCGCGTCGGAGGCATCGTCATCGTGACGCGCTCCACCAACCAATGGCGCATGCGCATTCCCTCTTACACGCTGTGGAATTTTGGTGCCCGCTACCGCTTAGCGAGCCGCAACACCCGCTTCGACCACACGTTCGCCATTAACGTGAACAACGTGTTCGACCTCGACTATCTGCGCGCTAACAAGATTCCCGGTGATGGCCGCGGTGTGTTCTTCACCTACACGTTGGGTCGCAGCGGCGCCAAACGGTAAGCACCGAACAACCGAGCAACTTCCCGCCTGCCCGCCTCGCGCGGGCGGGCTTTTTTTCGTCCGCGCGAGCCGCTCCGCAAAAAAAACCCGAAAATGAGAGAAGGACGTTTCCGCCCTTGACCAGCAGCGCGAACGCCGCACGCTATCCTCCCTGCACTTTCTTGCCTGATGGTGTAATGGTAGCACAGGTGACTTTGACTCACCCAGTCATGGTTCGAATCCATGTCGGGCAGCCAGTGTGAAAGAACCGAGAACTTTTTTCGGTCCGTGACAAAAGCCGAGGTAAGTAGCTGAAGATCGGCGAGAAAGGCGTTCGGTCTTTTTGTCACGGTTTGCAGAAGTTCGTGGTTTGCTCCGTGGCGGGGCCGATTTTTCACGGGAGAACGAAGGTTTCCGCAAACCGTGACAAAAGATTTTGCGGCCAAAAATCGCACGCCTTCGCCCGTTTTTTCGGCCGCGAAGGCCCTGAAAATTCCTCCGATCTTATCCGGCTGAGATGCGAGGCGTTTTAGACGGTGAATGCGTCGACGAAGGCAGCGTGATAGTCTTTCCACGCTCATTTCGCCGACGTTCGATTCCTTCGTAG
>SYGN01000192.1 GCA_005799525.1 Opitutaceae bacterium
GCCATGAAGCGCTGCTCTTAAATTGGTTTAGAGCGAAGGGCGAGTTGTCGAGCGGCGCAGTCGAGGGTCTGAACAATAAAATCCGCGTGGTCACCAGACGCTCCTATGGCTTTCGCACCTACCGGGCGATGGAGGTCGCCCCTATATCACAATCTTGGGCACCTACCCGAACCCGAGTTCACCCACAGATTCAGCTGACCAGACCTTTTTTCGAAAGGCGGCCACTTCGGTGCGGATGGCCGAGAGTTCCGATTCGGTCGGTCGGCCCGGTTCAGGTTCGGCGGCATGGAGCCCGCCAACGACGATCAATCCGCCAAGAATCCAACGGGAGGCATTTCGGCTGCGGAGCATTGGAAGAAGGATGGGCAAAAGAGGAGATCTGCTTCGGCCCGAGCGCGAGCGCTCGTTTCGGTCCAGCCCGGCGCGGCGATGAAGCGGGCGGCGCGATCAGCGCTGACCCACGGGGTGCAACGCTCGCTCATTCGCTGGGCCGAGCGAGGCGCGATTACCGGGACGCCGCCTCCGCCACCGCGAGTTGACCGCAGCCGGCGGCGATATCGATACCGCGACGTTGGCGCACGGTGCTCCGGATTTTGAACTCCGAAGAAAGGATGTGCTGAAACACCCGCGCGGCCTCCGTGGCCGTGGGCGCGCCCGCGTATCCATTAGTCGGATTGAGCGGGATCAGATTCACCTGCGCGGGCAAATTGCCGAGGAGTTCGCCGACGGTCCGGGCGTGGGCCGGAGAGTCGTTTTTCCCCTCGATGAGCGTCCACTCGTAGAAGATCCGGCGGCCCGTGGTTTCGCTGTAGGTGCGGCACGCGGACATCAGTTCGTCGAGCGGCCATTTTTTCGCCGCGGGGACGAGCGCGGCGCGTTCGGTCTGGTTCGCGGCGTGGAGGGAAACGGCGAGATGGACCGGGCGTTTTTCAGCGGCGAGACGGAGAATGCCTGGCACGACGCCCACGGTGCTGACGGTGATGCGCTCGGCCCCGAGCGCGAGGCCGTTGGGATCGCGGAGAATATCGACCGCGTGCATGACCGCATCGTAGTTGTGGAGCGGCTCGCCCATGCCCATAAGGACGAGGTTGCGGAGACGCTCGGCTACGGGTTTGTCACGTATTACGTGACACTTTTTAGGGGCGCGCGACGGGGCGGATGACGGGGCTGGGGCGCGGAGGGCGCGGGCGACGTGGACGGCCTGGGCGACGATTTCGCCGGCGGTGAGATGGCGCGTGTAGCCCATCTGGCCAGTCGCACAAAACACGCAGCCCATCGCACAACCCACCTGGCTGCTGATACAGGCCGTGACGCGGCCGGTGTAGCGCATGAGGACGGTCTCGATGCGTTCGGCGTCGGCGAGCGCGAGGAGATATTTGTGGGTGAAGCCGTCGCTCGAGGCGGTTTCGAGGGCGGTGGGGAAGACGCCGAGGTGGGTGTCGGTGGCGAGGCGCGCGCGAAGTTTCGGCGGCAACTCCGGCATCGCGTCGAGCGACGCGGCGAGTTTGATGTAGAGGTAGTTCCACAGTCGGGCGGTGTGCACGGAGTTGAAATCCCAGCGGACGAGCTGCACGCGGAGCTGTTCGCGTGTGAGGTCGTAGAGGTTGAGCGGCGCGACGGGCATGTTCAGACGCGAGACGACCGACTCAAACCAACGAGCCGAGCGCAGCGAAGATGGGGATGGTCTGGCGACGACGATCAAGGAAGAAACTGATCTCCGTGTAGCCGACAGTCTGTAGCGTGCGGAGGGCGTCGGCGTAGCCGTCGGCGACGCGCGTGGGGCGGTGGGCGTCGGCACCAATGACGACGGGAATGCCGCGGGCGTGCATGAGGCCGAGCATCGTGGGACTCGGGTTGATCTCGCGGATGGCTTTGTTCACGCCGCTGGTGTTGAGCTCCATGGCGACGCCCGTCTTCGCGATGCGGTCGAGGGCGCGTTCGATAAACGGCGAGATGCGCTCGAAGTGCCAGTCGGACGGCGACTCGTTCTTTATGAGGTCGGGATGCGCGAGGGTGTCGTAGAGGCCGGTCTCGGCCGAGCGGGCGAGGTGATCGAAGTAGGTTTGTTGATACGCGAACCAGTTGCCGCGATAATAGCGGAGACGGTAGTCGGGGACTTGGGGGTGGACGCTGCCGAGGACGTGATGGAGGGGCACGCGGGCGTGGAGTTTTTCCAACCACGGTTCGACGCCCGGATAGTAGTCGCTCTCCAGGCCGAGGCGCACATCGAGGCGGCCGGCGAATTGATCATGAGCCTCGCCGACCCACTCGACGTAGCGGTCGTATTCCTCAGGCGCCATGCGGACGGATTGCGAGATGCCATCAGGCAACGGGCAGTGGCACGTGAAGATGATGCCCTTCAGCCCGCGCGCGAGGGCCTCGGCGGCGTAGTCCATGGGCATGCCATGGGCGTGTTTGCACAGCGGCGTGTGGCAGTGGGATTCGTAGAGGAGCGGTGTGGGCACGGGTGGCGGGCGCGGCGGACGAGGACTCTTTCTCGTCCTCGTAATCTTTCTCGTTCTCTCCATCCGGCGGACGGCAGAGAGAACGATTCCGATAACGAGGAACGAGAACGATTTTTAGAAGAACGTAGTGTATTTGCCCTCGGCGAGGCGCTGGATGAGAAGTGCAAGTTCCATCGCGTGGTAGTCGCCCCACATCGAAGATTCGCCGTTGGGGACTTTTTGCCCCTTCGCGACGTGGTCCCAGCCGTTGGGGCGATGGTAGACGCTGTGGAGGAGCAGGCCTTGGTGTTTATTGTCGGTGGAGAGATAGGGCTCCTCGAAGAGCGTGTCGGCGATGGTCAGGCCGGCTTGGAAGTATTTTTTTCCAGCGGACTTTTCGCCTTTCGCGGCGAGGTAGGTGCCGAGGCGGAGAAACCCTTGCGCGGCGATGGCGGCGGCGGAGCTGTCGACGGGTTCGTGGGCGTTGTAAGGATCGGCGTTTTTCTTGGTGATGTCACCGAGCTGATGGCTGTTGAGGGCCATGGAATCCCAGTAGGGTACGCCGTCTTTCGCGGAGTAGCCATCGATGTAGTAGTCGCTCGTGGCGCGGGCGGTCTCGAGGAAGAGATCGGTGACGGCACGGCGACCGCCGACGGCGTCGAGATCGGTGCCTTTGGCTGTATCCAGAAACTCGAGCTGCTCGGCGTAGCCGGCGATAATCCAAGCGGCACCGCGCGTCCACGTGGTGAACGGCGAGTAGCCCTGCTGGGAGGACGGACAGCGGAACTGACCGTCGTTGCGATTGAAGACGGATTCGTGGGCGACGCGTCCGCGGACATCATAGCTATCGCGGCCCTGGCCGAAGAAGACGTTGAAACGTGCGGTGGTGGCGGCGTGTTCGATGGCCCGGTGGAGGAGATTCGTAGGCTTATCGCCCTCGCCCATGAGCGAGTGGCCGAGCTGGTGTGCGACGACGAGGGAACGCATGGAGCGGATCGTATCGGCGAAGAGGGACTGCGGGCCGTTGAAAGAGTAGACGTAGCCGCTGGGCGCGACGCCGGGGCCGCCGGCGACGGGGGACCAAGGGCCCTTCGCGTTGGTGGTGGCGTAACGGGCGGCTTGGACCGCGCCGGAGACTTTGAGGGCGAGCTCGAGGAAGTTCAGTTCGTCGGCATTGTGCGGGACTTTGCCCTCGAGCATGAGACGGCGGAGGTTGCCGTAGGTGGAGACGTTGTTGAACCCGTGGTCGTGGACACCGACGTGCGAGACGTGCGAGGCCATGAATTTCACGGTTTTCTCGCGGGCGAGTTGGAGGGAAGAGGCGTCGCCGGTGGCGTCGAAATGGAGGAAGCCCATGCCGAACTGGAAGCCCTGGGTCCACTCGGTCCAGCCGCGCGAGGTATATTGACCGGCGACGGTGAAGACGGGCGTGCCCTTGGCGGAATCCCACGCGGCGTCGATGGCGCGGATTTTTTGGCCGGCGAGTTCGAAAACGTGCGCGGTTTTCTTGGTGAGGCGCTGCGGCGTGAGCGTGGCGTTGATGTTCATAGAGCGAGGGGAGCGAACCACGAAATGGACGAAACACACGAAAGAATTTTTAGTGGAGCCGGCAGAGGCTTGCCGACGACGCGATCAACAGGGAGAGTCAAACCATGCCGCCGATCTTGGAAAGTTTCCTGAAGGCCTTCATTCCGCTTTTTGTGGCCATCGACCCGATCGGACTGGCGGCGATTTTCCTGGCGATGGGTGCCGGTGTGCCCGCGGCGACTAAGAAAAAGATCGCCACGCAGGCGACCTGGACCGGAGGCGCGGTGGCGCTGTTATTTTTGTTTTTGGGCCAGACGCTTTTCACTGCGCTGGGCATTACGCCGAGCGACTTTCAAATCGCGGGTGGGTTGATTTTGTTCATCCTCGCCGCGCGCGACCTGATCCATTCGGCAACAGAAGAGCCGGCGAAGCTGGCGGATGATTTTGGGGTGGTGCCGCTCGGGATGCCGCTGATTGCGGGACCGGCGTCGATCACGACACTGATCTTGCTGGCGCAGACGCTGGGCGTGGGGGTGACGTTTGCGGCGCTCGCGGCGAACCTCGTGCTGGTCGTGCTGGCCTTCGCTTCTAGCGAACGAATCGGGCGCATCATCCGGCCAACCGGAATGCGCGCGATTTCGAAAATTGTGTCACTGCTGCTCGCCGCGATCGCGGTAAACATGATTCGGCAGGGACTGAAATAGCCCGAGATCGACGAGGCGGATCAACCGGCGAAGCTTGTGAGTAGGTCGGCGTAGATCTTCGCGCTGGCGAGAAGCTCCTTTACCTTGGCGCGCTCGTTGACGGCGTGGAAATCTTCGCCGCCGGGGCCGTAGCCGAGCGTGGGAATTTTCAGGTGGTGCGAGAAGAAATGCATGTCGTTGAAGCCCGGCGAGACGTTAAAGACGGTCGGCTGTTTGCGCACGCGGGTCACGCAACCGGCCATGGCGGTGAAGAACGGATGCGTCGGTTGCGAGAAGCAGGAAAAATTCTCGGAGATTTTGGCGACGGAGATTTTGCACTGCGGGAGCTTGCGCGCGGCGGCGGCGAGGAACGCCCGCAGTTCACGCTCGGCGGCGGCTTGGTCTTCGACCGCGAGGATGCGGCGGTCGATGGTGAAGCGTGCGAGGGCGGGCACGGTGTTGATCTTGCCGCCGGGGCCGGCGGAGAACTCGCCCCCGAGGTTGATCGTCGGGCGCATGGTCGTGCCCTCGGGAGTGACAAACGCGCGCCGGGCGAGGCGGCGCTGGTAGTCGCCTAAGGCGAGGACCAGCGCGGACATTTTTTCCAGAGCGTTGATGCCGCGCTCGGGCATGGAGCCGTGGGCGGCGCGGCCGTGGACGGTGACTTCGAGCCAGAGTGTGCCGTTGTGGCCGCAGCAGACCCGGTTGAGTTCGCCACCTTCCATGACAACGGCGTAGTCGGGCTTGATGGGTGCGTGGGCGACCAACCAGCCGGTGCCAAGCACGGAATCCGTGTCCTCGTCGGCGGTGAACGAGACCTCGACACTGAGGCGCGGAGCAGTGCCCGTGGCGCGGACGGCCTGGAGAGCGAAGAGGAGACTCGCGATGGAGCCCTTCATGTCGGCGGTGCCGCGGCCGTAGACCCAGCCGGCGTCGACGGTGCCGCTGAACGGGCTGCCGTGTCGCCAATTACCGGAAACGGGCACGACGTCGTAGTGGGCGTTGAAGTGGAGGGTTTTTTTCGCACCCGGGGCGGCAAGTTTGCCGAGGACGTTGTAGCGCGGGAAGGCGTGCTGGGCAGGCGGCAGAGTTTGGCGGAGGAGCGCGCGCGGGATCATGAAGCGGCGGGTGCGGAGGCCGACAGCGGTGAGATCACGCGCTAGCTCAGCGGTGATGGCGTCGTAATTTTCACCCGGCGGATTGACGGTGGAGATACCCACGAGCCGTTGGAGGCGAGAGAGGAGATCGGCGGAGTGGAGGTCGATGTAGGCCGAGGGGGTCACAGTCCAGAGGGTGCCCACGCCCCCCCAGAATACACGAAAATTTAGGCGGCGCGGAAATTTTTCCGTGTGTTCCGTAGTTTCCGCGGGCAGGACATCAGCGCATGAACGAAGAGGCTCGGAAGATCATTGCACAGTTGGGGCTGGAGCCGCTGCCGCTGGAGGGAGGATGGTTTCGGCGGACCCGAGCAAGCACGGTGAAATTGGACAACGGCCGGTGCGCGGAATCGGCGATCTATTTTCTGGTGACGGCCGTGGATTTTTCCGCCCTGCACCGGCTCAAGATCGACGAGGTGTGGTATTTCCACGCCGGCGACGCGTTGGAGCACGTGATCCTTGATCCCCGCGACGGCAGCATGCGAGTCACCCGGCTGGGAGCAGCAGTTTGCGCCAGTGAGGTACCCCAACTGGCCGTCGCGCGCGGGGTCTGGCAAGGCGCACGGTTGGCCGCAGGGTCGACGGTGGGCTGGACACTGCTCAGCTGCACGACGTCGCCCGCGTGGGAGGACACGGACTTCGAATTGGGTGAACGCGACGAGCTGAAAAAAGCGTTTCCAGCAGCGAGCGACCAGATCGACAGATTGACGAGATGATTTTTTGACAGAGGGGAACCGGCGGGGCAAGTTGACGGCAAATGTCTCTGGCCGATCTTCGAAAAGATTACTCCCTTGCTGGTCTCGCCGAAAAGGATCTCGCGCGGGATCCCTTTCGGCAGTTCGAGAAATGGTTTCAGGAAGCCGGAGCGGCGAAGATTCCCGAACCGAATGCGATGACCCTCGCGACGGCGACACGGGAGGGGCGCCCCTCGGCCCGCACCGTGTTGCTGAAAGGCCTCGATGGGCGCGGTTTTGTCTTTTATTCTAGCTACGAGAGCCGCAAAGGGCGGGAGCTGGAGGCCAACCCGCACGTCACGTTGGTATTTCCGTGGATTGCGATCGAGCGGCAGGTGCTGATCGAAGGCACGGCGACCAAGGTCGCGCGGGAGGAAAGCGAGGCGTATTTTCATAGCCGGCCGCGGGCGAGCCAGCTCGGAGCGTGGGTGGCACAACAGAGTGCAATCATCACCGGGCGCGCGGTGTTGGAAGACACGATGAAGGCGTTGGAGAAAAAATATGCGGGCCAGGAAGTGCCCCTGCCTGCGAACTGGGGCGGCTGGCGCGTGGCACCGGAAACCGTGGAATTCTGGCAAGGCCGGCGGAGCCGGCTACATGACCGGTTGCGTTTTCGGCGGGGGAAGCACGGGGAATGGTCGGTCGAGCGGCTCGCCCCATGAAATAGGCCACGCGGACGCGGTCCGCGGACGCGCGGCGCAGGCAGCACCGGTGACGCTGCTGGCGGCGGTACGGGCTGCCCAAGGCTGGGCCGGAGCAGCCGTTGGTAGGTGAAGAGTTCTTACGACAGTCGAAGGGCCGCTCGAACCGTGCGGCGGGGAGCTTTGGTCCATGGTGGGACGCGCGTGGCCGGATGACGCCCGTCGTCGCGACCGACCGCGACCGGACGGAGCAGCGGCGGTTACAAGAAGCGCTGGCGGTCGGGCTGGTTTCACCTTTCAACTTCGGGACGATGACTATTTTTCTTACCGGAGCGTCGGGCTTGGTCGGATCCGCTTTTGTGCAGGCGGCAACGCGACGCGGGCATCGCGTGGTCGGGGTCGTAGGGACTTACGTCGGCGAAATCGAAGGTCTCGCCGCCAAACGCTCCGTGGATCTGACCGATGAAACCACGACGAGCGCGGCGGTGTTGGACGCGTTTCCGGATGCGATCGTAAACTGCGCGGCGGTGTCGGTACCTGCGCAATGCGAGGCGGACCCCGCGCGGGCCCAAGCGATGAATGTCGGAATGCCAGCCCTCCTCGCCCGCTTGGCGCATCACGTGAGCGCACGGTTCGTGCATATTTCATCCGAGCAGGTCTTCGACGGCACGCGCACGATGCCCTACACCGCGAACGACCGCGCGACGCCGATCAATCTCTACGGGCGGCAAAAACTGGCGGGTGAACGCGCGGTGCAGGAGGCGGCCGCAGAGTTTGCCGTGACCCTGCGCGTGCCGTTGCTGATGGGTGACAGCCCTGGCGGAAAACGCAGTCTGCACGAACGCCTGCTGGCGGACTGGGCGGCAGGGAAAACGCCGCGCCTCTATACCGATGAGTTTCGTCAACCCTGTGCGGCCGACAATCTCGCCGAGGTGCTGGTGGAGCTCTGCGAGCGTCGGGAGGTGTGCGGCGTGATGCATTGGGCCGGCACGGAACTCGTCTCGCGGTATGCCCTCGGGGTGAGCATTCGCGAACGCTTCAAACTGACGGCCAAACAAGCGCCGATCACTACCTTGACGCGGGCAGAAACACCCGACGCGGCCACGCAGCGGCAGGCGTGTCTCGCGTTGGATATTTCACCCTTGGCAGGAAAACTAAAGACCCGGCCGCAAGCGGTGGCGGAGCAAGTCGAAGGACTCAAAGTGCCGGTGCCGGTGCGAGAGTGGTTTTTGAACCTAGCCGGTTAGGGCTGGGAACGCGAAAATTTGCGACGCTTTGTCGGCGGCTTGCTTCGGGGTAGCCCTGCTCGTGAGAGCAGGGATTGCGGGAGCTGGCAGGCGGTCCGTCCCGCCTCTCACGAGGCGGGCTACGCGAAACGGCGGTTTGCGCGTTGCATCGGGTCGCACCATCGGCCGGAAAAGTACTGCAGGCGCAAATTGAGTTTGGTGTTTTTCCGGGTTCTCCGCCTCTTTGGCTGACCATGACTCTGGAGATTCTCCCCACCCGCAGCAGCGGTGCCGCCGAAAACATGGCCACCGATTTTCTGTTGTTGCAGCGCTATCCGCGCGCGACGCCGCGGTTTCGGCACTACGGGTGGCGCGGTCCGGCGTTTACGTTTGGCTACTCGCAGAAGATCGCCTTCGTGCGCGAATCCCTCGCGGCGGTGGAGTCACCCTTTGAGCTGTGTCGGCGGGCGACGGGCGGCGGCGTGGTCGATCATCGCGACGACTGGACGTTTGCATTGGTGATTCCGCGAGGGCATCCGTTGGAGGACTTGCGGGCGACGCAGAGCTATCGCGAGGTGCACGAAGCGCTCGCGGCGGCACTGCGAGCACAAGGCGTGGCGGCGGTGACGAAACCTTGCGTGAACGGACCGGGGAGTGAGGGAGCGCCGGCGGGGCCGGCGGGCGTGTGTTTTCAGCGCGCGGAAATTTACGATGTCGTGCACGGGGACACCGGCGAAAAAATCGCGGGTGCGGCGCAGAAGCGGAATAAGCACGGACTCCTCTTCCAAGGATCACTCTGGCGACCGGCCGCAAACGTGGGCAGCGCGGCGGTCGATTGGGAAGAATTCGAGGAAGATTTTGTCGCACGGCTCGCCGTGACGCTCGGCGGGGAGGCCCACGCGACCCCGTGGCCGGATTTGCACGAAGACGAAATGACCGGCCTCGTGGAGCAGTATGCGTCAACGGAGTGGACGGAGTCGCGGTAAACGCGGAAGCAGCTTCAGCGGAGAAGGCACGGAAAATCTTGCGAAAGTTTACCGCGTTGGCCGGTCATAAATTTTGGAAAGAGGGACAGACGCTGAGAGATCGCAGCCGGTTCGCGTCTGAGCAAGCTACCTTCGTCAGCGACGACCGCTGTCTCTTTGCTGGGACTGGCCGTTTCCTCCAGAGAAAAACTCGCGACGTTTGATCGGAAAATTCCAGCGGGGTTCGTGGTGGACGGGAGCAGTGCTTCGGAGCTCGTTCCCGCGAAATGACGCCATCGGAAAAACCACCGCGCCGAATTTTGCTCCTCGTGGCCTGCCACCAATCTGGGATTTTATTTTCCCTCATGGCGGTGGGGAGGGCCGAGCGTTTAGGCGGAAGGACGTCCAAAGTCCTCGAGGTAGTGGGCGATGAGAACGTTCAGGGCCGGAGGCGACGGGAGGCCGAGGGCGCGGGCGCGGGAGCCGTCGATGGCGACGGGCCAATTGGTCACGATGCCTTGGATACGGGCGTCGGGCGCGTCGACGATTGGGCCGAGCATCAGGCCGCGCTCGGCGGCGACCTGCCGGAGGGCCGATTCAGCGAGGGCCGGTGTGACGGTATGGGCCGGCAAGACGTAGGCGCGGTCGTCGGCGAGGGCGGATTCGGCGACCTCGTGGAGAGCGATGAGCGATGCGATGACGGTACGATAACCGGTCATGGGGTGGCCCTGATCGCGGCGGACGGGGAGCGCGCACGTCTGGCCGTTGAGGGGTTCGCGGAACATGCCGCTGGCCCAACTCGACGCGGCGGCATTGGGTTGGCCGGGCCGAATGATGACCGTCGGGAGGCGGGCGGTGCGGCCATCGAAGTGACCCTTACGCGAGTGATCGTTGATGAGGAGTTCGCAGATCGCCTTGGTCATACCGTACGTGGTGCGCGGCGTGAGTTTGGTCGCGTCGGTGTTGATGGGCGAAACGGTCTCACCGCTGTAACACGCGATGCTGCTGGCGAAGACGACACGGGGCCGGGAACCCGCTGCGGTCGTGATGGCGCGAGCGGCCTCGAAGACGTTACGCCCGCCGTCGAGATTGACGCGCAGGGCATCGTCGAACCTCTGTTCACATTCGCCGCTGACCATCGAGGCGAGATGAAAAATCGAGGCGACGGTCGTGGCGGGAGCAGCGAGACCGGCCGCGGCGAAGACGGTGGCCCGGTCGTAGATGTCGCCTGTGAGTTGGGTGACGCGGATCGTGGGATGCGCGGTCGCGGGGCGGTGAAACGCGGCGTCGAGGAGGACGATTTCGCGAAGGGGCGCGGGTGCGCCGGAAGGACCGGTGAGGGTGCCGCGGGCGAGGAGGGCGGAGCAGAGTTGGGAGCCGAGGAAGCCGCCGCCGCCGGTGATGAGGATACGCATGGGGAAAGTGAGGGGGATGGAGAGAACGAGAGAGGGAGAGGGACGGTGAGAGTCAGGGTGCGGTGGTAACGAGATCGGCCAAGGCAGGGTTTAACCGCTCATTTTCGCTAATGATCGGAATCAAGGGCGGGGCGGGAGCGTGCGTGCCTCGCGTAATCGGCGAAGCTCGAAAGCGGGCGGGCGTGGAAGTCTCGAAGGGTTTTTGATGGCGACGACGAGCGGCTCAGATCGGGCTCGGGGAGTTTCGGTGTCAGCAGGTCAGGAGTGCATGATCTGGCCGCCGTCGATGTTGAGGGTTTGGCCAGTGATGTTCTTCGCGTGGTCGGAGGCGAGGAAGACGGCCATGGCGGCGAATTCGGCGGGGGTTTGCCAGCGACCGAGCGGGGAAATCTTGCGGATTTTTTCTGCGGCCCAGTCGGTGTAGGGCTGGCGGGAGGACGCGGGGAGGTTGGCCTGACCGGCGGCCCAGACGGACTCGTTGAGGGCGGTCTGCACCATGCCGGGAGCGAGAGCGTTGACGCGGACATTGTGCGGGGCGAAATCCTTGGCGGCGCACTGCATGAAGTTGATGAGGCCGGCCTTCGCGGCGCTGTAGGGCGGATCGGTCTGCGAACCCATCTGACCGGCGACGGACGTGAGGACCAAGTAGGAGCCGGCGCCGCGCGCGATCAGGCCCGGGGCGAAGGCGTGGGCGACGTTGACGGCACCGATGAGATTGATGTCGAGCACGCGCGCCCAGTCGGACGGGGCGAGATTCCAAAACGGAAAGCCAAATTTACCGGAGCCGACACCGACGGTGAAGACCACGTGGCTGATGGCAGGGAAGGTCGCGGCAAAGGCCTTGAGCTCTTCGAACGACGTGACGTCGCCGAGGGTCGTCTTAAAAGGAGCGGGCGTGCCGGGAAAGGCGCGATCGAAACCGCGGACGTGGCAGCCCTCGGACAGAAAACCCTCGGCGATGGCGCGGCCGATGCCGTTTGAGGAGCCGATGACGGCGACGTGTTGGCCGGTGAGGCGGAGGTGCATCACCGGACAGCTAGACGACCGACGGCTACTTCGTAAAGAGCGCGCGATGGATCGGGGTCGGGTAAGGTTCGTCGCCTTTGGCGACGGTCCAGAGGGTGCGGTTGGGCGCGTCCTCGGGAGCGCGGTCAAATTCCGTGAAATCCATCTTCGAGGACCCCTGCCAGAAAACCGAGCGCTTGGTGTTTTTCTCCATCAGATCGACTTGCGCCGAGAGCACCGTGTAAGGCGTCAGCACCGCTTCTCGTTGAAAGGCGTTGAACATGGGCGTGGCGCCAGCGTCGTTTTGCGTGAGCGGCGGAAGGCCGAGGATGAGCTCCATCGTGCGGAGCATGCTGGCGGCGGTGTAGAGCGTGGAATCGACGTAGCCGCGTTTCGCGTAAGGGCTGATCACAAAACCCGTGGTGCGGTAGGCATCGACGTGGTCGGGGCGTTCTGCGAATCGTCTTCGATGACGAAGATCGCCATTTCGGACCAAAATTTGCTGCGCGAGGCGGCGGCGACGATCTTGGCGAAGCCTTGGTCGTTGCTGGCCACCGCGGCGTTGGGGTAAACGCGCCGGGCGTGGTGCCGCTGGTGTGGTTTTCGCCGAGCGACATGGTGGTGAAGCGCGTGAAGACGCCGGTTTTTTCGGCGGCGTGGAGATCGGCGATCCAGAAATCGACTTTGTCCATGTCGCGTATCTGGCGTCGATTGCCCCATTGGCCGCGGTTGGCGGAGGGGACACGCTGGGCGCCTTCACCGTAATTTTTGTAAGAAACGCCGTGGCGGCGGCAGAGGTCCCAGAGGTAACCGTTGGCGGGCGTTTCCATCTCCTCGTTGCCGGGGAGTTTGCCGTGTTTCGAGTAGCTGATGATCCAAGAGCGCTGGTTGAAATCGGTGGCCATCGCGGCATCGCACCAACTGTGGCCGTCGACGCTGACTTCGCTGTTGGAATAGAGATTATCGAAGAGGACGTAGTCGCGGGCGAGCTGGTGGTGGTTCGGCGTGACCTTTTCGCCGAAGATCGTGGGACGCGGGTCGCCGTTGCCGATGGGTTTGCCGGTGGCATCTTTCAAGTCGCCGAGGACTTGGTCGTAGGTGCGGTTTTCCTTGATGATGTCGAGGACGTATTTAATCGGGCACGGATCGCCGACTTTGGTCGGAATGACGCTGTGGCTGGTGATCGGCGCGCGTTTGAGCCACTCAGGAGTGTAAGGGGAGTTTCTCCGGACCTGGGCAGTATAAGCGACCATCTGCGCGGTGTCGGGACGCGGGATGGCGGAGATGGAGCCTTCGAAGGTGCGCGCGATGTAGTCGAAAAGTGGAGACTGGTTCGGGGAACGGGGGTCCGACGTCGTCGTGGGGAAATTCGCGCGGGATTGGAGGCCTTTGCCGTCGGCCACGAAGAGGGTATGGCCGTCGGGCGACACAGCGAGGGCATCGGGCGTGCTGCCTTCGAGGGACTGCGGGTGGAGCGAGGTGGAGATCACCTCGTGCGTGCCTTCCCAGAGGCGGCGGGCGGGGCTGGCGGCTTCGCCTTCGGTCTCGACTTTGCCAGTGTTGATGACGTGGACGGTGTTGTCGCCGGAGCAGGCGACGAAGAGACGCCCGTCGGGCGCGAGGGCGAGGTCGTTGGGGCGGAGGCCGACGGTGAGGTCGCGGACGCGGCGGTTTTTCACGAGGTCGATGATCGTGACGGAGCGGCTCCCCACCTGGTGAAGTAGAGGTGTTTGCGGTCGGCCCCGACGAGGCAGGAGTGCGGATGTTGGCCGGTGGGGATCACCGCCTCGCGCGCGAGGGTGTCGGGATGAAGGACCCAAATCTCGTGATTGGCCTCATTGCACACGTAGATGCGGCCAGCGGAGGGATGGATCGCGAGACCGGCCAGGAAGACGGGGGCATCCGCGGTATCGGTCGCGGAGGGAACTGCGCCGGCGATGGTAGCGGGGGTGACAGGCGGAGCGGGCGCGGCCGTGCCGTCGGCGTAGTTGAAGACATGGAGGAGGCCGGTGTCGCCCCCCGAGACGAAGATGCGGCGGCCGTCGCGCGAGAAGACAAGACCGTTGAAGGATTCCTTGAGCGGGAGGAACTGGGTGACCTTCCGCGTGGCGAGATCGTAGATCGTCAGGCCGGTATCGCTGAGGCCGCCGCTGACGGCGACGAGCCTTTTTTGTCGGGCAAGATGGCCATTTTCAGGGCCATGTCGCTAATGCGGGTGTGCGTGCCGGCGGGAGTGACGCCCCAGCCGTTGGATAAGGGGTTCGCCCCCGGGAGGAGGCCGGCGCGCTCGCGGATCGCCAGAGAATTAAGGTCGGCGGCGGGAGTTCGCGAGGCGGCGGGAGGGACGGCGAACGCAGACGAAGGGAGCGACGTGAAGCCGGCGAAAACGAGAGCGGCGGACCAGAGCGCGTGACGGGTGAACAGGGTGAATTTCATCAGGTGATAAATGTGAAAGACGTGGCTCCCCGCTGACCGTTCACGATCCGACGTTACAGTTGGGCAACGGAAGGCGCGGTCACTTAACCAAGGTCAGCACGCACTCGAGGTGGCGGGTTTGCGGGAAGAGGTCGAAGGGCTGGGCGGCGGTCAACGTGTAGCCGGCGGCGAGGAACGCTTTCAGGTCGCGCATCTGGGTCGCAGGATCGCAGCTGACGTAGACGACGGCGCGGGGGGCGTAGGTGAAGAGTTGTGACAGAAAGGCTTCGTCGCAGCCTTTGCGAGGCGGGTCGATGATCACCGCGGTGTCGGCGGGGGCGAAGGCGGGGGGGGCGGCAGGCGTCGCGAGCGTCGGGAGGCCGGCGAAGATTTGCGCGGCGTCGCCAGCTTGGAAGGTGACGTTCGGAAGATTGTTCGCCGTGGCGTTTTCGCGGGCGAAGCGGATGGAGGATTCGCTCAGCTCGATGCCGGCGACGCGGGTGAACGACGGCGCGGCAGTGAGGGCGAAAAGGCCGCTGCCGCAGTAGGCGTCGACGAGATAGCGGGCGCCGCTGGCGGCCGCTTGGGCACGGACGTAGCTGGTGAACACCGGCAAAATGAACGGGTTGTTTTGGAAGAAGTCGCGAGCGAGGAAACGGAGTTTCAGCGGCTGTGCACCACCAGTGTCGATACTTTCGGTGATGATCGCTTCGTAGTCGGTGGTGACTTGGCCGCTGGCTTCGCGGAGGAGAAGCGTCGAGGCGCGGGTGTAGTCGCCGGTGGCGGCGCGGGCGTGGACCCGGGCGCGGACTTCGGGGAGTTTAGCGTTGATGGCGTCGGTGGCGATCGGGCAACGCGGGACGTCGACGATGTCAAAGCGCGTGCCTTGGCGGAGGAAACCGATGGGCGGTGGGACCGCGACGTCGCGCGGGGGGTTGAGGTGCGGCGTGATTTTGGAGCGGTAGCCGAATTCGCGGGGCGACGGGACGACGGGGGCGACGGCGAACTCAATGCCGGCCATGTGGCGGAGGAGTTCGGTGACCTGGCGTTGTTTCCAGAGGAGCTGCTCCGGGTAGGCGAGGTGCTGGTATTGGCAGCCACCGCAACGGGCGAAGAGCGGGCAGATGGCGGCGACGCGGTGGGGAGAAGGCGTGAGGACCTCGACGACGTCGGCTTCGGAGAAATTCTTTTGATTGCGGAAGACGCGGACGCGGACGCGTTCGCCGGGCAGCGTGAACGGGACCATGACGACCCAGCCACCGCCGGCTGTATTTTCGATGTCCGATTTTTGATTTTCGATTGACGGAAGCTGGACGCGACCGAGGCCGGAACCGAGGTTGGTGAGGGTAGTGATCTCCAGTTCGATCTCTTGGTGATACGCGAACGGGATGTCGTTTGGTTTTTTCTTTTGGCCCACGGCAGACACGGAACACACGGACTTCCCCGGGGCGAGGAAAAGGATTTTGTCTTTTGTCGGGTTTCCGTGTCTTCCGTGTGTTCCGTGGACCTACCTCCTGAAAAAATCTCCAGTCTCCAGAATCCGCGCGTGAAGCAACTCGTGAAGTTGCGCGACCGGCGTCCGCGGGACGAAGCAGCGGTATTTTTGGTGGAAGGGTACCGCGAAATCCGGCGGGCGCTGGAGAAAAACGTTAAGTTGGTGGAGCTGTATTTTTCGCCGGAATGGTTTCTCGGGGAGAACGAGCCGGCGCTGATCGAGCAGGCGCGCGCGGCCGGGGCGCAGGTGTTTGAACTGTCGAAAGAGGCGTTTGCGAAGGTCGCTTATCGCGAACGGCCGGACGGGCTGCTGGCGGTGGCACCGCAGTGGCGGCGGGCGCTGGGGGATTTGGATGCGATGGTGGCGGACGGGGCGAAAGCGCCGTTTTTCCTTGTGGTGGAGGCGATCGAGAAGCCGGGGAATCTCGGGACCATTTTGCGGAGCGCGGATGCGGCGGGCTGCGACGCGGTGATCGTGTGCGATCCGGTGACGGATATTTTTAATCCGAACGTCGTGCGCGCCTCAACGGGCGTGCTGTTTTCGGTGCCGCTAGTGGTCGAGGAAAGCACGCGGGTGCGGGCGTGGCTGCAGGCAAAACGCGTGCGCATGGTGGCGACGACGCCGGCGGCGGAGAAAATTTACTCGGACGTCGATCTACGCGGGTCGCTCGCGATCGTCATGGGGAGCGAACAGTATGGACTCAGCAAATTCTGGTTGGAAAACTGCGATGTGCCGGTGCGCATCCCGATGGCCGGGCAGGCGGATTCGTTGAATGTCGCGATGGCGACGATCATCACGCTGTTTGAGGCGGTGCGGCAGCGGGGGTTTTAGGCCCCGCTTCTTTGGAGGGAGCGGACAACACTTTCTGTCTGTGAAGTTCAGCGATAAATTCTTCCAGCTCGGCTATATTTTTTACTCACCAACTAAAATTTATCTAGCGCTCTTCTTGCCGCGAACGACTCCGTAATTACTTTGTGGTCATGCTGAATAAGATCGTGCCCATCAGAAATTCGCGTGGTATTTGCATTCCCAAAGCGATGCTGGAGCACTGCGGCTTCGGCGAGGAGGTCGATTTGCAGGCGAAGAACGGGGCGCTGATTCTGCGGCCGTTCAACGTGCCGCGGACGGATTGGGCGGAGGCGTTCGGTGGAATGGCCGCGGCCAAGGATGACAGATTGGTCCACGAAAACGCGCCGACCGCGACGCGGTTCGATGCGGAGGAATGGAAACGGTCGTGCAGCGGTTCGACGTGTGGCTGGTGACGCTTGCTCAGACGGTCGACAGCGAGACCAGGAAAACGCGGCCGGCCTTAGTGGTATCGCCAGATGAGATGAACGCGCTATCGCCACCGTGATCATCGCGCCAATGACAACCAAGGGACGAAACTATCCGACACGGGCGACCTGCACGTTTCGTGGAAAGTCGGGCGAAGGGATGCTCGATCAGCTGCGCACCGTCGACAAGGCGCGGCTGGTGAAACGGCTCGGGCGATTGGATGCGGCCGTGTGTGAGGCTGTGCTCGATACGCTGGCGGAGCTGTATGAGAAGTGAGCGCGGACGGCGGGCAGGGACGCCCGTCGCTACGCGCGGAGGGACGCGATAAGTTCGGCTGTGCCGGCGGCCATGGACACACGCGGCTCGTAGCCGAGATCGCGGCGGGCGGCGGCGAGGTTGAACCAGTGGTCCTTCGCGAGTTCGGCGGCGATGAAGCGCGTCATCGGTGGCTCGGTGGTGACCGGGAGCACCCGCCACAGGGTTTCACAGACGGCGCCGAGGGCGGATGCGGTGGAGAGCGAAAGGCGACGCGTGACCGGTGGTTCGCCGAGGGCGGTGAGGAGTTGGTTGATCCACTCCCAGAGCAGGACGGGTTCACCGTTGGTGATGAAGTAGGGCCGGCCGCAAGCGGTCGACGGTTGCGAGCTGGAAAGGGTCTGTTCGGCGGCGAGGTGGGCGGCGACGGCGTTGGCAACGTGGACCATGTCGACGCGGTTGGTGCCGTCGCCGATGATGCGGAGACGACCGGCCCGGGCGCGGGCGAGAACGCGCGGGACGAGATGCGGATCCCCGACGCCCCAGATCAGGTGTGGACGGAGGGCGACGGTGCGGAGGCCGGAGAGAGGAGCGGAGTTGGCGGCGAGGACTTCGCGTTCGGCGATGGCCTTGGTTAACGGATACGGGCTCGGGCAGGACGTCGCGAGCGGGAGGGATTCGTCGGCGTTCGCGAGGGATTGGCCGTTGTAAACGACGCTGGGCGTCGAGGTGTAAACGAGGCGCGCAACACCGTGGCCGCGGCAGCCGGCGAGGATGGCCCGAGTGCCGAGGACGTTGGTGCGGAAAAAATCATCGTAGCGACCCCAGACGCCGACTTTCGCGGCGGTGTGGAAAACGGTGGCGTGACCGGCGCAGGCGGCGGCCACAGCCGAGGCATCGTCGAGGGACGCGGTGATGAACCGAACGCCGCGGGCGACGAGGGCCGGATCGGCGCGGCGGGCGAGCACGGTGACGGGACGGCCCCCGGCGAGGAGGCGTTCGACGAGGTGGCGGCCGAGAAAACCGGTGCCACCGGTAACCAGGGTGGGGGAAGGGTTAACCACGGATGAACACGGAAAGACAGGTATGAACACGGATCAAGGCAGTACGGTCCGGGGGTTTTATCTGGGTTTGATCCGTTAAGGCTGTGGTCAACGTTTTAGCGTTTCGGATCGGACTCGTAGCCCTTGGCGGTGGCGGTCCACAACGCGAGCGTGAGGCGATGAATCTTGGCGTTGTGGCGGACGTCGACGGGAAACTTTGGGTGGAAGTAGAAAAGTTTAACGGGTGTCGTGTGCGCATGCTCGAGCGCGAGAGCCCGCAGTTCACGGGCGAAGAGGCGGGCGGCAGCCGAATCTTTGACCACGGCTTCGACGATCAGCGCGGGACGCTGGCGGCCGCGTTCGCCGAGACCGACGAGGGCGCAGCGGGTGACCCGGGGGTGGCATCTAAAAACCTGCTCGCAAGGCTCGGTGTGGAGTGTGCCCTGCTGCGTTTCGACTCGCTCGACTTTGCGTCCAACGAACCACAGACGACCGTCGGCATCGAGGTAGCCGCAGTCGCCCATGCGGTGCCAGACGGCGGCGGTGCCCCCGAGCTGAGCGTTGAGAGCTGAGGGTTGGGCGACTGAAAGCTGAGCGACGGAAGCGTCGGAGATTTTGGCGTCGGCGGTAGCGGCGGGCAGGGCGTCGTAGGATTGGGTGACGACAGGGCCACGCACAATCATTTCGCCGATTTCGCCGCGGGGGAGTTCGTGGGTGTCGGCGAGGGCGGCGACGGGGCCGTCGATGACGGCGATAATGCGGACGTCGATGCCGGAGATGGGACGGCCGACGCAGGCGCCGCGGGTTGTGGTGGGATCGATTTCGCGGGAGGAAACGGAGGCGACCGGCAAGGCTTCCGTGGCGCCGTAGGGGCTGTGGAGTTGGCCGCGAGGGAGAAAGGCGGAGGACGATTTCCAGAGGGCGGCGGGCACGGGGGCACCGGCGCAGAGCACGCGGCGGAGAGACGGGAGCGTAATTTTTTCGGCGACGCAGTGATCGCCAATCTTCCGCCAGAGTGTAGGGGAGCCGAAGGAATTGGTGACGTTTTCTTGGCGGATGGCTTGGACGATTTTTGCGGGGTCGACCTCGGCGGGGCGGCGAGGGTCGATCTCGGGGACGATCGTCGTCATGCCCAGCGCGGGGTTGAAGAGAGCGAAGATAGGGAGGAGGGGAAGGTCGATTTCGCCGGGCTCGATCGCGTAGGTCGCGCGGATGAGGCGGACTTGAGCGTCGAACATGCCGTGTTCGTAGCAGACGCCTTTCGGGGCGCCGGTGGAGCCGGAGGTGAAGAGGATGGCGGCGAGTTCGGCGGGGGATGAATTTACGATTTCAGATTTTCGATTTACGATTTCAGACCCGGACGAACGACGGGCGGTGACGGAGCCGCTGGCGGTCACGCGGGTGCGAACCGTGCGGAAGGAAGGGCGGAAGAGGCGACTGAGGATCTGCGCGAAGGGAATGCCGACGAGGGCGGTGGGCCGGGAGCGGGCGACGCAGGCGAGGAAGTTTTTCAGGCCCATGCCGGGATCGATCACCACGGGCACGGCGCCGAGGCGGAAGAGAGCAAAGGCCGCGGCGATGAGCGGGAGCCCTTGGCGCACCAGCAGGAGGGTGCGGTCCCCGCGAGCGATGCCGGTGGCAGCGAGGCGGGCGCTCCACGCGGAGACTTCGGCGTCGAGTTCGGCGAAGGTGAGGGTGAGGTAGTCGATGTCACCGGCACGCGTGCGACCGCGGGGAATCTTCAGCGCTGCGCGGGCCGGGTGCGCGGCGGCCATGAGGGCGAGGTGGCGCGCGATGTTGGCGTTTTCGGCCCGTTCGACGGGCTCAGGGCGGGCGGGCTTGGACACGAGTGGACGCGAAGTTTAGACCAAGGGGCGAACGGGGCAAAGAAAAACCCCGAAAGCCCAAGGGCCCGCGGGGTGGAAAAAATCGGCGGTTGGGAAACCGCCGCTCCGACGATCAATAATCGTGCAGCGTGATCAGACCCCAGAAAAGGGTGGTTTTCTTACCGGAGGGGTCGCCCTTGCTCACGAGTTTCGAGGTGTCGACGCCGAGCGTCGCGGCGTTGGTGGGCTCAAACGAGTTGGTCGAGACAGTCAGGGCACCGCCAAGGATGTTGGTCTCGCGTCCGCCGCTGGCGGTAGTGCGGGTCGCGCAACCGGACGCGAAGAGGAGGGCGGCAAGAGCCGCGGAGAACAGGAGTTTCGATTTCATGGGGAGGGCGTTAAAGTCGGTGGGTGGGACGCTGACGGCCGGCGGAAGTTTCGTAAGATTTGGGCCGGCTGGGAGAGTGGGCGCGGGAGAGTTGGCTGGTGTCGCACTCGGCGCTGACGAAAGAGAAAGATTAGGAGAACGAGAACGAGGGGGGCGGAGGGGGGACTAATTTTTCAGCGACGGTTCGTCGCGGAGGAGCGTGGCCTGCCACGGGAGGAGATGGTCTTCGATTTTCTCCGGTGCGCGGGCGATTTGGGCGAGCTGGGAGCGGTTCGCAATCAGGGTATTTTCGATGCCGAGCTTATCGGCGACCCGGTCACGGTCGGTTTTGATCCGGTCTTGCAGCTCGACCTCCGCTTGCGAGAGGGAGAGATGGTTGGGATCGCGGCCGGGACGGCGAGGGAGGGTCTTCGGGTCGCGGGCGAGACCTTCACGCAGGGCGGCCGAGAGTGAGCCAATGAGGCGGTCGTGGCGTTTACCGAGGTTGACGCGCTCGAGGATCGAGGCCTCGGAGTCACCTTGGTCGGCGGCTTCGGCGATTTGGAGTACGAGGATATTACCGCAAACTTTGAAAGGAGGGGTGTCGAGGCGCTGCGCTTGGTTTTCGCGCCAGTGCCAGATGGCGTGGAGGGCGCCGAGGCCGGCACCGCGGAGGCGTTCACTGCGGCCGATGCGCCAGTCGATGTCGGTGGCCGGAGCGAAGCCGGTGGCACCGGACTCGATCTGGGCGCGACATTGTTGATCCAGCCAGTCGAGGCGGCCGTGCTTTTTCAGGTCGCGTTTGAGAATGTCGCGCAGGGCGGGGAGATGCCAGACGTCGAGGGCGGCGTAGTTGAGAAGTTTCGGCGTGATGGGGCGCTGGGACCAATTGGCTTTCTGGCCGGACTTATCGACGGCGACGCCGAAGTGTTCTTCGAGCAGACCGGCGAGACCGGTGCGTTGGCGGCCGAGGAGCTGGGCGGCGAGCATGGTATCGAAGATACTTGCCGGCCGGAAGCCACAGAGATCGTGGAGGAGGCGGAGATCGAAATCACTGCCGTGCATCACCAGGTGTTTTTTCGCGAGGACCTTGAGGAGCGGCTCGACGTTTAGGCCCGGGGCGAGGACGTCGACGAGGAAGATCTCACCGTCGACGAGCAGCTGGAAAAGGCAGACGCGAGTCTTGTAATGGTACATATTGTCCGCCTCGGTATCGAGGAAGACCTCGTCGACGCGATCCAAGGCGGCGAGGAGCGCGGTCAGCGAGCCGGGCTGGTCGAGGAGTTGGTAGGCGGGCGGGCGGGTAGTCACTTTGACGCCGAGCAAACGGCGAACAGGCAGTGGAAGGAAGCGGGAAATCATGCGTCAGACAAGGAAGGCGGCGTGGTGTGGCGCCGGGCCGCGTGGATTGGTCATGGGTCTTTATCCCATGCTCTGAGGAACGCTTCAATCAACAAAGGGAGGTCGTCGCTGTAGCCACCTTCGAGGATCGCGGCGGCGGGAATGGGAAGCGAGTCGGGCGAGGTGCGGGCCGTGGCGAGCCAATGGCCCAGGGTCGCAAAGTCGTCGCGCTCGAGGGTCATCGAGGTGATCGGATCGCGCGCATAGGCGTCGAAGCCGGCGGAAACGAGCATGAGATCGGGGCGAAACGCGATGACGGCGTCGAGGGAGGCTCGGAGGGCGGCCATGTGTTGGGCGCGCGGGGTGCGGGGGGCGACGGGCCAGTTGCGGAGGCGCGGGCCGAGGTCGCGCGTGCCGGTGCCGGGGTAGCCGGGGTGTTGGTGGACCGACGCAAAGAAAAGTGAATCGCGGAGCGGAGAGTCGGACGTGCCGAGGGACTGGAAAATGGATTCGGTACCGTTGCCGTGATGGGCGTCGAAATCCCAGATGGCCACACGACGGGTGGGGATTGCAGCGGGAGCGTGGGCGGGAGCGCCGGCGGCAGGGATGGCGGCCGGGAAATCGTAGGCGGCGTGAACCGCGGCGAGTGCGATCTGGTTCAAATAACAGAAACCCATCGCATGGCCCGCGCTGGCGTGGTGGCCGGGCGGCCGCATGAGGGAAAAAACCGGAGTGCGCTGCGTGACCGCGTGACGAGCGGCCGTGAGGGCGGCGGAGGCGGAGCGACGGGCGTGGTCGCCGATGTGCTCGAAGAAGGGGGTGTCCGCGTCGAAGTCGCGGGGTTGCGTGAGGCGTTGGAGATGCGCGGGCGTGTGCGTGAGGAGGAGCGCGGCATCGGTCACCGTAGCGGCGGGCGGCGGCACGCGCCATTCCCACGCAGGGTGAGTCGCGTGGAGGTGCGCGGCGGTGCGGAGGACGCGGGCAGGCTGCTCGGGGCGCAGCGCGGAGCCGTAGTCGGCGCATTGCGGATCGTGGAAAATGAGCATCGGAGAAATCGTGGTCGTTCCTCCTTATCGTGGTTGGAGGAGGGATTGAAAAAGGAGAACGAGAACGAGTAAGAGAACGAGAACGATTTTGCATCCGGCGCGGGGGCTCCTCACGGTGACGGGATGAAAGTCGTCGTGCTGTGTTCTGGCGGGATGGATTCGGTGGCAGCGCTCCATTGGGCGCGGCGGGAGCATGCCGTGGCCGCGGTCATGAGTTTCGACTACGGGGCGAAGCACAATCACTGCGAGATTCCCTTCGCCGTGGAGCACGCGGCGCTCGTGGGCGCGCGACATGAAGTCGTGCGCCTGGACTTTGTGGACCGGTTGTTCGCGTCGGATTTATTGAAGAGCGGGGGCGAAATCCCTGAGGGTCACTACGAGGCGGAAAACATGAAGCGGACAGTCGTGCCGTTTCGGAACGCGATCATGTTGTCGATCGCCTGCGGGTTTGCGGAGAGTGTCGACGCGGAAGGGCTCGTGATCGCGGCGCACGGGGGTGACCACGCGATCTATCCCGATTGCCGGGAAGATTTCATGCAGGCGATGGGCGATGCGATGCGGCTGGGCACCTATGCGGGGGTGAAATTGCTCCGGCCGTTTATCACGATGACCAAGGGTGAAATCGCGGAGGCGGGCGTGAAGCTCGGGGTGAATTTCGCACGGACCTGGTCGTGCTATAAAGGCGGCGAGATCCACTGCGGCAAATGCGGGACCTGCGTGGAGCGGCGCGAGGCGTTTGCGCTCGCGGGAGTGCAGGATCCCACGGTGTATGCCAGCAATGAGGCGCTGCCGGAAAAGCCTAAAAACGAGAACGCTTAAGAGAACCCGAAGAGCGAGCATGAGCATGATTGCTAGAACGATGAAATCCGGCTTTTTCTCTTTCTCGTAATCATTCTCGTTCTCTCCCTCCCATGCTGATTTCCGAGATTTTTTATTCCATCCAGGGCGAGGGCGAGCTGACCGGCGTGCCGTCGGTCTTCGTGCGCTCGAGCGGGTGTAATCTGCGGTGCGCGTGGTGCGATACGCCCTACGCGTCATGGAATCCCGAGGGCGACCTGCGCACGGTGCCCCAGATCCTCGCGGAAGTGCAGAAGCATCAAGCAGCGCGGCATGTGGTGCTCACCGGGGGCGAGCCGATGGTGGCGAAAGATATTCGATTGCTCGCCAAAGAAATCAAAACGCTCGGGCATCATATTACCATCGAGACGGCGGCGACGGTGGCGCCGGAGGCGATTGCGTGCGACTTGGCCTCGTTGTCGCCAAAGTTGCTCAATTCCGCACCGGACGCGCAGGAGCACGGCGCTTGGCGAAAAAAACACGAGGCCACGCGGTGGCAGCCGGACGTCGTGCGCGCGTGGGTCGACCAGTATCCGTATCAATTCAAGTTCGTGGTTTCGCGACAGGCGGATATTCAAGAATTGGAGCACATGCTCGCCGCGCTGCACCGCGAGATTCCCCGGCACAAGGTGCTGCTGATGCCGGAAGCGACGACGCTGGAAAAAATGCGTGGGCGCGCGGGTTGGCTCGGGGAATTGTGCAAGGCGCGCGGCTACCGCTATGCGCACCGGCTGCACATCGAACTCTACGGCAACAAGCGCGGGACCTGAGCGACCGTTTCACCGTTCAATGAATCTCCCCTCGCCTACCGGGCCCGATCCGCTGCGGACACTTTCCCATGAACTGCACGCGCTGGCAGAGCAGTTTCGCGAACGAAAAGTCACGTTGCGGGAAGTCATGACCACGCTGGGCGGACGCGCCTCGGGGTTGATGATTGTCATTCTGGCGCTGCCGTTTTGCTCACCGATTTCGATCCCAGGATTGTCGGTGCCGTTTGGCGCGATGATTTTGGTGCTCGGGGCGTGCTTCGTGATCGGGCGGCCGCCGTGGCTGCCGCCACGGTTGCTGGCGGTGGAACTACCGCCGAAATTTTTTCGCGCCGTGCTGGAAGGCGCGAGCACGTTCATCGGCTGGATCGAGCGGCGGCTGCATCCGCGGTGGGCGTGGATTACCGGCACGACGGCGCTCATACGGCTGCACGGCCTGCTCGTCTGCGCGGGCGCCGGGTTATTGCTGCTCCCGTTGGGCGGGATTCCGTTTACGAACACGCTCCCGGCGCTCGTCGTGGTGATCGGCACGCTCGGCATCATGGAACGCGATGGCGCGGCGGTGGCGACGGCGTATGGTTTGCTGCTTGCGACGCTGGCTTATTTTACCGTATTTGCGGGCGCAGCGATTGAGTTGTTCGGGAAACTTAAGCAGTGGATTGCGGGCTGACGGTGCCTGGAAGAGCGGGGCCGGACCTCGCGTTGCTCGCAGCGGGCGAGGTCCACGCGGCGATCGTCGGGCGCCGGGCGGCGAACGAACGCGCGCCGCAACTCATCGCGAAGCTGCCGGGCCACGAATTCTGGATGGGGATGGTGCGCTGTGTCTCCTCGCAGCGATCGCGGGGTTGCCGATCACGCGGCAACCCCCGGCGTCACGGGTGGCCGCTTAGCCCGGACGACCGCACGGTGGTGCGCGGTGAGATTAGTTTCGACCGTGCGTGCAATCCGTGGCCGGAGACGCTTCAAACTGGGCGCATTCCGCCCCCTCCCCGCGTTCGCCCACCATGAACCCAAGCACGATTTTCCACCGCCGTTTTACTGCGCTCCTCACCACCGGCGCCGCCGCGCTCGCACCCCTCCTCGCCCTCGGCACGTTTGCCGCCACGCCAATGCCCATCCCCGCACCCAACGCCGCCGACCGGATGTTCGCCGAGTATTTTCGCGTCGAAACGGAGCGTCTCGCGACCTCTTCGCTCGCCGCTGTGAAGACGCTCCACGACTGGACCGACCGTCGCGCGCAGTATCGCGAAGAACTTTTCGAAATGCTCGGCCTGTCGCCCCGCCCCGCGAAGACCGACCTCAAACCCACCATCACCGGACGCGTCGAACACGCAGAGTTCTTTGTCGAAAAACTTCATTTTCAATCGCTGCCTGGGCTCTATGTGACGGCCAATCTCTATATCCCGAAAAACCTGAAGGGCCGTGCGCCCGCCATCCTCTACGTCTGCGGCCACGCGATTGTGAAAGACGGCCCAGCGAGCCTCGGAAACAAAACCGGCTACCAGCACCATGGCGCATGGTTCGCGCGTCACGGCTACGTCTGCCTCGCCATCGACACCATCCAACTGGGCGAACTCGAGGGTGTGCATCACGGCACGCGACGCTTCGGTCAGTTTTGGTGGAACTCCCGCGGCTACACGCCCGCTGGTGTGGAGGCGTGGAACGGCATCCGCGCCCTCGACTACCTCCAGTCCCGCCCCGAGGTCGACTCCGAGAAGATCGGCATGACCGGTCGCTCCGGTGGCGGCGCCTACACGTGGTATACCGCCGCACTCGACGATCGCATCAAGGTCGCCGTGCCCGTCGCCGGCATCGCCGATCTCCACAACCACGTGATCGACGGCACCGTCAAGGGCCACTGCGACTGTATGTTCATGGTAAACACCTATCGCTGGGACTACGCGAAACTCGCCGCCCTCCTCGCCCCGCGCCCGCTCCTCCTCGCCAACTCCGACAAAGACACGATCTTCCCCCTCGACGGCGTGCTCCGCGTCCACGGCGAACTCGCGCGCCTCTACGCGCTGCACCAAGCCTCCGACAAGCTCGGCCTGCTCATCACCGAGGGTCCGCACAAGGACACGCAGGACCTGCAAGTGCCGGCATTCCGCTGGTTCAACCGCTGGCTCAAGGGCGAGCCCGACACACTCATCACCGTCGCCGCCGAAAAACTCTTCGATCCGAAACAGCTCCGCGTCTTCCCCGTGGGTGCCCACCCCGCCGACGAACGCACGACCAAAATCCACGAAACCTTCGTGGCCATGGCCACACCCGCGCTGCCCGTCGACACCGCCGCGTGGGCGCAGCAACGCACCGCGTGGATGCAGGCGCTGCGCGAAAAATCCTTCCGCGGCTGGCCGGCCGCCGAGGAACCGCTCGCACTCGGCCGTCGCGACGGCGCGGGCGACGTCGAGAGGTGGGACTTTATCACGCAGGCGCCGATCCGCCTGCCATTCACCGTGCAACGCCCCGCCAACCGCGCACCGGTGAAACGCGTCGTGTTGTATGTCCTCGACCGCGAAAAACCCACGCCCATCCCTCCAGCCGCCACGGCCGACACCGCGATCGTGCATTTCTTCCCGCGCGGTCTCGGCCCGACCGCCTCGTCGCTCGCCGCCGCCGACCAAAACGAAGTGCGCCGTCGCTACCAACTCCTCGGCCAAACCATGGACAGCATGCGCGTGTGGGATATCCGCCGGGCCGTCGCCGCGCTGCGCACGCATCCGCTTTTTGGCGACACGCCAATCCAGCTCGTCGGCACGCGCGATCAGGCCATCAACGCCCTCTACGCCTCGCTCTTCATCGACGGCCTTGCCTCGGTCGAGTTGATCGCCCCGCCCGCGTCCCACATGGCCGGCCCCGATTATCTCAACGTGCTCCGTTTCCTCGATGTGCCCCAGGCCGCCGCGCTGGCCGCCGAACGACATCCCGTAAAATGGACCCAGAGCAATCGCGAGGCTTGGTCGTGGACGACACAGGTCGCACAAAAACTCGGATGGGCACCGGAGCGGTTGCAATGGTGAGCTCCGGCCAGGGGAGCGGACGCCGCGATGAATCGTGAATGTTTCCTGCCGCGCGGTTGCCACGGGCGGCCACCATGGTCAACAAACACGACCATGACCCTTTTTCTCCGCCTGCTCCTCCTGCTCGGATTTGTGACGCGTGCGACCGCGGCGGAACCGTTGCGCGTGATGTCGTTCAACGTCCGCTACGCCACCGCGGCGGACGGCGACAATGCCTGGACGAAACGCACCGATCTTTTTTTCGCGACCATCGCCGCCTACGCGCCCGACCTCATCGGGTTTCAAGAAGTCGTCGCCGTCCAACACGACGCGCTCACTGCCCGCCTGACCGACTACGCGTTCAGCGGTGTCGCCCGGGACGACGGCCAGCGCAAGGGCGAGTGGTCGTGTATCGGCTACCGCAAGGCCCGGTTTACCGCGGTCGCCGAGGGGAATTTTTGGCTTTCCGAAACGCCGGAGGTCGTCGGCAGCAAATCCTGGGACGCGGCGCTCACCCGCCTATGCAGCTGGGTGGGCCTCCGCGAAACGGCCACCGGCAAAGAGTTCCTTTTCGCCAACACCCACTTCGACCACCGGGGCGTCGTTGCACGCCAGGAAGCCGGCCGCGTCATCTCCACCCGCCTCCCGCAAATCGCGGCTAACCTGCCTGCGCTCCTCACCGGCGACTTCAATATCAACGAGGACAATCCCGCCTACGCCGTCCTCGTGAAGCCCACGACCCCGGGCGCGATCCGGTGGATCGACTCCTTCCGCGAAGTGCACCCGACCCGCGGCCCCGAGGAAGCGAGCTTCCATGGTTTCAAAGGCACCGCGAAAGGTTCGCGCATCGATTTTATTTTTCACACCGCCGATTTCGTGGCGACCGAAAGCACCATCGATCGCACCGCGCGCGACGGGCGCTACCCTTCCGATCACTATCCCGTTACCGCCGTGCTGCGCTGGAAATAAGGCGGATCCGCACAGTGCGCCGCCTCATTGCAGCGTCTGCTGTGTTTTGAGCGTTGTCCGAATTCGCAGCCGAATTCGTAGCCGCGAGCGTGAGCGGGTGGTGATTCGCCCACTCGCTCACGCTCGCGGCGACCAGACAGTCCGCCGCATCCAAATCACGGGCATCAGTTCACGTCGTAAACCTCCACGAGCGCGGTCGGGCGCACAGCCGGTGAGCCGTAGTCACCGTGAGCTGCGCGGGCGGCGAAAAGACCGCCCGAGAGCATCGCGGGGTTGACCCCTGACCACGGCGACTTCGGCGCAGCGGTGACCGCGCCGCACCCAACGGCAACCGCGAGCAGGGCCGGGATAGCTTTCATCGTCAAAACCAGACCCATGTGCGCACGCGACACCAGCGCCGCCCCAGCCGTCCACCCATCGAAAAAAGATCGACGCCTCGATGTATCGGCATGGGATGACGCTCGGCCGCGCCCCGCTCGGTCGCGGGTATCTCAGCCCCGCACCCGACCATCCCGCCTCGCTTCATCATGCAATCGCTGTCCACTTTTGTTCGCGCCGCGTTGGCCGCTGCGTTGACCGCAACGCTCACCGCCACTGCCGCTCCCCTGCCCGCGCTCAAGGTCAGTGAAAACCAACGCTTCCTGGTCACGGCGGACGGGCAACCGTTTTTCTGGCTCGGCGCTACCGCGTGGGGATTGTTCCACCGGCTCAACCGCGAGGAAGTGACGGTCTATTTCAAGAATCGCGCCGAGCGCCGTTTCAACGTGATCCAAGCCGTCGCCCTGGCCGAACTGAACGGACTCACCGACCCCAATGCCTATGGCCACACGCCGCTCGTCGCGAACGACCCCGGCCAA
>SYGN01000193.1 GCA_005799525.1 Opitutaceae bacterium
ATGGAGTCGAGGAGAATCACGACATGCTCACCTTGTTCGACGCGGCGCCGGCAAATCTCGATGACCATCTCCGCGCAATGAATGTGGCTCTCGGGCGTTTCGTCGAAGGTTGAAGAGACGACCTCGCCCTTCGTGTGGCGCTTGAAATCCGTGACCTCCTCCGGGCGTTCGTCGATCAGCAACAGGATGAGCTTGACCTCCGGGCTATTGGCCGAAATCGAGTTCGCGATATTTTGGAGCAAAACGGTTTTGCCGGTGCGGGGCGGCGCGACGATCAGGCCGCGCTGACCGAAACCAATCGGCGTGAGGATATCCACCGCGCGCATCGAGACGTCCTTCGGATGGATCTCCCACGACTCCAGCAAGATCCGCTTGAGCGGATAATACGGGACGAGTTCCTCGAAAGGCATCACGTTGGCGATTTGATCCGGCTCAAGACCCATGACCGAACTGATGCCGACCACCGAAGGGCAACGCTCTCCGGGTTGCGGAGCTTGCAACACGACTTCGAGCTTGTGGCCGCGCTTGAGACCGTAGCGCTTGACCAAGCTTTCCGGCAAATAGGGGTCGTCCGGATAGAGTCGGTAATTGACGTGCTCATGCACGACGAACGCGCCGCGATCCGTCACGTCGATATAGCCACGGTCCCGAATAACCCGGTTGTTGGCACCGGCAGTGGTGAAAATCTGCGTCAAAAGTTGCCGACGGTTCGGCGCCCCTTCGAACACGACGCCGAATCGGCGCGCAAACGCCGTGAGCTCACCGAGCGGCAAGGCATAGAGTTCGTTGACCCAAAGCGTGTCGCCAGTGCCGACGGCCAGCTGCTGCGCGAGCGCGTCGAGGGCAGCGAGGTCGTTAAAGCGCGCCGGATTGGGCAGATCGCCGAAGACCGGCGTCGTGCTCGGCGGCGGCGGCTGCGGCGGATGCGGTTGGTAGGCTTCGCGGGCTTGACCGCCACCACCACCACCGGATTGCCAGCCTCCTCCGCCACCACCACCGTTGCCGTGGCGACCACGTTTACGCTTACTGTGCTTCCAAGCATCACGTCCGCCTCCCCCACGATCCTGCCACTCCCCACGCCCGCCGCCGTGTTGCTGAGGCTGGCCGCCACCGTTGCCGGCACCACCGCTCGGAACAGACGTCGCTGGGTTCGAAGGCACGGACTGGTCGGGAGCGGCCGGCTGCGCGGAAGGCACAAATGCCTCCCGCGTCACACCGTCGGAGCGGTCTTCACCGTCAGAACGCCGGTCACCGCCACCTTCCCGAGCTTGCGGCTCAAAGGCCGGCGCGGGCGTTGGGGCCGGCGCGGGCGATGGCGTTGGGGCGGGCTCAGCCCGCGGAGCTACCGGTGGCGGTGCCTGGACGGGAGCAGGTGCCGAAGCCGGAGCCTCGAAGCGGAACTCAGGAGTCGACGCTTGGGCCGGCGAGATATTCTTTTCTTGGCGTTCCGCCCGCTCGGGGCGGCCCGGTTTCTCCACTGGCGCAGATTTTTTCACTCGGGGAGTCCGCTCAGCGCGTTCGGCCTTCGGTGCTTTCTCGGCACTCGCCGGTTTCGGGCTCTTTTCGGCTTTCGGCTTGCGCGCGCGGGGGGCGCTCGGGCGGCGCGTTTTCTTATTTTCGCCGGCGGCGGCGGCAGACGAACCATCGTCAGATTTAGGAGTGAGGGCCATGGAGGATTCTGTGGAAATACGGGGGGAGCCCGTGCGTCAGACGCACTAGGCAAGAGGAGGTTTCAAGAATGACACGTGAGGACTTCGATCAAACGGTCAACTTCGGCCTGCAGAAAATCGGGGGACCCCTCATTCCATAAGACGTAGTCAGACCGCTCAATCTTCTGCACCAACGGCAGCTGCTTGGAGATTCGCTGCCCGGCGAGCCCGCGCGGAAGACCGCGTTGCTCCAGTCGGGCGAGTTGTCGGTCGGGAGCACAGGCGACGCATACGGTGAAATCAAACCAATTCTCCAAAGCTTTCTCGAATAACAACGGAACCTCCACGGCCCAATGCTGGCCGGGCCGAGCCGCGAACTCTTCGCGCCAAATCGCAAACACCAGCGGATGCGTCAGGTCCTCCAACCACCGCCGCTCCTCGTCATGCGAAAAAACGTATTCGCCTAGTTTGGCCCGGTCGATCGTGCCATCTTTTGCCAGCACGCCTAGCCCATACCGACTGCAGACCGCTGCGACGACACCGGCACAGGGCAGCACGCGCTCGCGTACGAGCGCATCCGAGTCGATGCGAGAAAATCCCCGTTGCTCAAACAAGCGTCCCACAGTCGACTTACCACAGCCGATGCCTCCCGTAATTCCGACGATCATATGGTGTGAGTAAAGTAGATCCCCCAGCTTTGAGCTTGCTCAGCGAGTCGGCAAATCCTTAATCGCACGAACTCGCACCTGCCGACCCCTCTTTCTATGGGACGACTTAAAAAAACTTCTCCCGGGCCGGCGATTTTTCCTTACATAGATACGAAGAGCGCGCCGGCCGTCGCCGTGTTCGTGGAAAACAAGTTTTCGGAACTGTATCCCGATGCCAGCCTGGCATGGCTGGAGACAATTTTTCAGGACATGGTTAAGCTATTTTCCGGGCGCCACCCCGACTATGCCGCCGCCGACCTGCGCTATCATGACTTCGAGCATACGCTCCAAGCGACCGTGTGCATGACGCTCCTGTTGGCAGGCCGACACGCCGCCGGAGTTCAGCCCCGCCTAACTGCCCGCCAATTCGAACTCGGTATCTCGGCGGTCCTCCTCCACGACACTGGCTACCTGAAACTTCGCTCCGACACCGGCGGCACCGGCGCGAAATACACTTACTGTCACGTGCTGCGCAGCTGTGCATTTGTCGCATCCTACTTACCCACGCTCGGCGCCAACGACTATGAACTAGAGGCCGTGCTTGGCGCCATCAACTGCACCGGACAGTCGAAGGATGTCACCCGCCTCAAATTCCGCGAACCCTTCGAACGGATCATTGGATGCGCCCTCGCCACCGCCGACTATCTCGGCCAGATGGCTGCCGCCGACTATCCTGATGAAATGAGCATCCTGTTCCAAGAATTCAAGGAATCCGACGACTTCATCCACCTGCCTCCCTCGCGCCGGGCATTTAAGTCTGAGAGCGAGGTAGCCCAGCGCACGCCCCTGTTCTGGCGGAAATTTGTGCAACCCAAACTTGAGAGTGATTGCCAAGCCGTCTATCGATTTCTGGCGCTGCCGTATCCCCACGGCGCCAATGCCTATCTTGATGCCGTCGAGAAAAACATCGCCGAAATTGAGCGGCGCAACCTGGTCACGTTGCCACGTAAATTGAAGAAGAAGTGACTCGCGCCACGCCCAGTCCGCAGCAAAGTCGCGAGTCATGCTCGCGACGATAACCTCCGCCGCCCTCCAAGGTATCGACGCCGAACTCGTTCACGTCGAGGTCAACGCCGGTGAAGCCGGCGAGCCTAGATGGTTTCTCGTGGGACTCGCCGACACGGCGGTGAAAGAATCGACGGACCGGGTTTTTACCGCACTCAACAACAGCGGGTTCCAGCCGCCCCGCACGCGTACAACCATCAACCTTGCCCCCGGCAACCTGCGCAAAGAAGGGCCGTTCTACGACCTGCCCATCGCGCTCGGCATCCTCGCCGCGACCGGTCAGCTCAAATCCGCCAATCTCGCCGACTGGCTCATCGCCGGCGAACTCAGCCTTTCCGGAGCCACGCGGCCGGTGCGCGGAGCCCTCGCGATGGCCCGCCTCGCGCGGTCACTCGGCAAACGTGGCTTGCTCCTTCCGGCTCTTTCCGCCGAGGAAGCCGCGCTGGTGGAGGGGGTCGAAGTCTATGCCGTGGCTTCCTTAGACAGCGCCGCACGCTTTCTGAGCGGGGAGCGACCGCTGACGCCACTCGATCCCAAGGCCGCCCGCCGACGCGCCAGCGCTCCCGCCGCGGACGGCGCGGCGGATTTTTCCGAGATCAAAGGTCAGCACGCTCTTCGTCGCGCGGTCGAGGTCGCCGTCGCGGGTTCACATAATATTCTGATGATCGGACCACCCGGCTCCGGGAAGTCCATGGTCGCAAAACGGATTCCCACCGTGATGCCCGCCCCCACACTCGATGAACATCTCGAGATCCTCAGCATCCACTCCGCTGCCGGCCGCACGATCAGCGGAGAGATGACGTGGGGGGCACGCCCTTTTCGTTCACCCCACCACACGGTCTCTGATGTCGCGCTGCTCGGCGGCGGCACCATTCCCGGCCCCGGAGAAATTTCCCTCGCGCATCACGGCGTACTCTTCCTCGACGAACTACCCGAATTCAAGCGGTCTGCGCTCGAAGTCCTCCGCCAACCCCTCGAGGACGGCGATGTGACGATCTCGCGTAGTGCCGGCAAGGTTACCCTGCCCTGCGCGTTCATGCTCGTCGCCGCGATGAATCCCTGCAAATGCGGATACTTGGGTGACCCCCGCCACGAATGTCGCTGTTCGCCCGGTGAAATTCAGCGCTATCGCGCGCGGATCAGCGGCCCCTTGCTCGACCGCATTGATATCCACATCGAAGCCCCGGCGCTCTCCATCGCCGAGTTGCGCAATGAAAAACTCGGCGAACCCTCCGCCCCGCCACGCGACCGCGTCCAAGCCGCACGGCTACGACAGCAGCAGCGATTTTCCGGCACGAAAGTCACCGCCAACGCCCGCATGACGAACGCGCACATCCGCAAACATTGCGCGATCGACTCCACGCTCGGCGATCTCCTGCAACAGGCGATGGAGCAACTCAGCCTCTCCGCCCGCGCCTACGATCGCATCCTGAAAGTCGCGCGCACCATCGCCGATCTCGCCGCCGCCGACCGCATCGAGGCCCCGCACCTGCTCGAAGCCATTCAATACCGCAGCCTCGACCGCACGGTGTTTTACTAACCTTCCTGGCGCGACCGGTTCATCCGCATGGCGGGCCACTGCGACTACCACGCGGTCGGGACCACCTAAGTCACTGCGACGATTGCCTTGATCACACCGGTCTCGGGTTTCAGCCAGGTGGGAAACTCGACGATCAGATCGTCAAACCTTGCGCGGTGGGTAATCCACGGCCCCGTGTCGATGGTACCCTCCTCGATGAGTCTGATAATGCGGGCGAAATCACGCGTGAGAGCGTTGCGGGAGCCCATGATCGTGAGTTCGCGGCGATGGAGCGCCGGCGCGTGAGGAAACTGGATTTCCTGCTGGGTGATGCCGACGAAAATGAGGCGGGCGCCAAACGCGCAATAGTTCAGCGCGTGGCTCATTGACTTGTTGCTGCCGGTGGCGTCGATCACGACATCGGCGAGCTGGCCGTTCGTAATCGTACTGAGCGCGGCGAGTTCGGAGCCGTCACCGCGCGCGACGATGGTGTGGGGCACACCCATGCGGTCGCGGCAGAACGTGAGACGCGCTGCGTTCATATCCATGACAATGGCGGTAGCGCCGGCTACCTTGACAAACTCGAGCGCGCTGAGACCGATGGGGCCCGCGCCGATGATCAGCACATTTTCCCCGGCCTTCACACCCGCGCGGTCAACAGCGTGACAACCGATGCCCAGCGTCTCGACCAGAGCGAGCTGCTCGTAGCTGAGTTTTGTTGAGACGTGGAGCTTGCGTGCAGGAAGGTTAACACGTTCGCACATACCGCCGTCGCACATCACGCCGAGCGTCTGGTGCTGTTCGCAACAGTTGGTGAGGCCGCGTCGGCAAGAGTAGCACCGCCGGCAGTTGATATAAGGCTCCACCGAGCAGCGGTCACCGGGCCGGACGTTCGTCACACCCTCACCGACCGCGAGCACTTCGACGCCGAGCTCGTGCCCGGGAATGCGGGGGTAGGAGTAGAACGGCATTTTGCCGAGATACCCGCCGTAATCGGTACCGCAAATCCCGATGCGATGCACACGCACGAGCGCCTCACCGGGCGCGGGTGCGGCGGGCTCGGGCAAATCGAGTGGACGGAGGGTGAGCGGTTTTTCGAGCAGGATGGCTTTCATCGGAATATCTGGAGAGCGACGAGGAGAGACGGGGGTGCGGCGCGATGAGGATGCGCCGACGTGCAGACGACGGGCGTTTTCAAAATCAGTTATTTTCCGGCAAGCCCTCTTTATGCCCGAGGTTTTTAACCGGAGCAAAAATGGCCTGCACCTCGGCGAGCAGCTCGTGGTCGATCGGCTCAGAGGCCCACTTGGCCCAGTTGCGAATGTTGTGCGGATTCGCGCTGCCGGCGACGGTCGTGGCGATGCCGGGATTTGCGAGGGAGAATTGGAGCGCGAGTTTTGCAATGTCTGAACCGCGGCTCGCGCAATGCGCGGCGGCAGCGCGGGCGGCGGCCTTCACGGTCTCGGGTTCCTTGAGCCACACCGGCAAGGGAGCGTTCGTAAGCAGGCGCGCACTGAACGGTCCGGCAGACATCACCCCGACATTTTTCGAAATCAGATAGGGCACGGCCTCGTCAGCAAAGCGCGTGTTTTGCAGCGTGTATTGGTTGTAGCTGAGCACGCAGTCGACGCTCGTCTGCTCGAGGATGAACTTGAAAATCTTCATCGGGTAACCGCTAAACCCAATGTAACGGACTTTTCCGGCCTTTTGGATTTTGCGCAGCGCGGGGATCGTCTCGTCGACAATTTGCTGCATGGGAACGAACTCAATGTCGTGACAGAGGATGATGTCGAGATGGTCGGTGCCAAGGCGATGCAGGGAAACGTCCACGCTCTCGGCGACGCGTTTGGCGGAGAAGTCGAAATGCGGGAGGTCGTAACGCCCCAGCTTGGTGCAAAGTGTGTAGCTGTCGCGCGGCACACCTTTGAGCGCGATGCCGAGGAGGACCTCGCTCATGCCGCGGCCGTAGAACGGCGACGTGTCGATGAGCGAAAGCCCATTTTCAAGCGCGACGCGCACGCTGCCGAGCGCCTCGTCGAGGGTGACGCTGCGAAACTCCGCGCCGAGTGAGCTGGCACCAAAACTGAGGACAGGGACGTGGAGAGCAGTCTGACCGAGACGGCGGGTTTGCATGGGGGAAAGGGATTATTTTCTTAGCCAGTCCGGCAGCCGACGGTGAGGAGCACGTTGGCCCACAGCGCCCGGTCCGCAGTCTGGACGGTGAGAACATGATCGGGGCTTTCGACCTGCTTATAAAAATCCCATTTCAGAATCGGTTCGAGCGTCAGCGGTGCGCCGCCATCGGCCCGGGCACCGGTCTCGTCCAATATACTCCGATACTCGGCCCAAGCCGACGGCTCGCCGAATTTCGCGTAGGGATCGTCGGGCGGGATGCCCATGGTGTTGACGCGATCGACCGGGACCGCACTGAGGAGTGCGCGCAGGACCTGCGCGACCGTGACGACGCCGGGCGAGAGGTTGAGCGAGATGAGCTCAGCCTGCGGGCCGCGCTTGGTGGAGGCGGGATAGTTGCCGTCGGCGATGAGGATTTTCGCGTGGTGGCCGGCCCGCGCGATGACGCGCAGGATCTCGGGGTGCGTGAGCGTGGTCTTGAGCATGGGAAAATCAGGGGGCCGCGCGGGCCTGCTGGAAGGCGTGGAGGGTCTGAGCCGCTGCGGAGCGGACGTCGGGCAGCGGAAATATCTCCGCCGAAAGATAGCCTTGATAGCCGATGGCGCGCAGCGCTGCGATGATCGGCGCGACGTTCGTCTGGCCAAACCCGATCGCGCGGCGATTGGAGTCGGCGAAGTGGACGTGCCCCACGAGGTCGCCGGCCTCGCGCAACGCCGCCGCAGAGTCGGCCTCCTCGATATTCATGTGGAACAGATCAGCCAGCATGCGGACGTTGGGAAGCCGCTGCGCCCGCAACCACGCAGCGGTGTCGCCGATGCGGTTGAGAAGATTGGTCTCGTAACGATTGAGCGGCTCGTAGAGCAGCGGGACGCCGTGCTGCGACGCCTGCGCGCCGAGATCCGCGAGTGCCGCGGAGAGCCACGCGAGCGCCTGCTCGCGGGTGACACCGGTGGCGGCATCCCAACGGCCTTGCATCGAACCGATAATGGCGGGGGCACCGAGCGCCCCTGCGACGTCGATGATGGCCCGGATAAAGTCCCGGGCGCGCTGCCGCACGGCGGAATCTGGGTGGGTGAGCGTGAGTTTTTCAACGACCCAGCCGCCGCCGGTGCCCACGGCCGCAACGGCAAGATGATGTTTCATCACGACGGTGCGCACGGCGGCGACATCGAGCGCGGCGGCGTTCGGCGGGAAGATCTCGACTGCATCGAATCCGAGTGCGGCGGCCTGCGCGCACGCGTCGTCCATGCCGTCCCAATAGACAAAAGGACCGCCCTTGGCCTGAGGCACGAGCGAGAGTGTAACGGCGGAGCGCATAAGGGTTCAGTGCTCGACACCGTTGCGACCGTCACCAAGAAAAAAATCTTTATGACAAAAAATCAGTGCTGCCGATGACAGCCACTCGTCCTCGGCACGCGATGGCAGGACGAAAAACCGCCGCTGGCAGGAACGCACCCATTGCACTCATCGCGACGAGCGATCGCACCGTGCGGCGGATTTCCCTGCGGGCCCGTTCGCGGTTTTTCGCGCGGCCCTTTTACGTTTACACACGTTTACGCCCGCTGCTTACGCTCCGCGGCGGCGGTGAACGATCCTCAACCCGTTTTCTTACTGACCCGTTTTCTTACTTCTGCAGAGGGATCGCGGAAAACTGCACAGCGCAGCACTGCACGGCCCAGCGCGGCGCCTTTCGGGCTCACCGGCGGGACCGGACCGGCCGTATACCCATCTTCCGTAACCGCCTGCAGGCCGCCATCCATCTCCCGCCGGCGGTGCTGGCGCGCATGGTCTTCGCCGAATTCGGCCGGCTCGTGCTCCGGGGCCTCGCCGTCGGCGCCTTCGCCTCGCTCGTCGCCATCTGGCCCAGCCTCAACGCACTGCCCGCCGCCCCGACGCTTGCCCTCGTGCCCACGATGCTCACCGGCATCGTGACGCTCAACCTCGCGGGCGGCTGGCTGATCTTCCGGTGGTCCCTGCGGGACGTGCGGCCGAGTGCGGCAATGGCGGCGGGTTAGGTGCGGCCCGATCGTGACGAGAAAAAACAGCCGGAAGCGCCTTCGGCCGCTAAGTTCGCCGATATAGCGGCACTCCGAAACAAGGCCCGGGCCGTTCGACTTCGTTACCGTGGCCAGGGGAGCGTTGCGCTCCGGCCCGAAAAGATCATTTAGACCACCATGCCACAGTCAGGGAGCGTCCCGCTGATCGTTAAAGAAAACTGGGTGGGCGGTCGTTCGTCCGTCTGCAAACCACGCCCGAGACTCTCCGGTCGGACGCATAAGAAAATCGGGCGAAGAGCGGAAGTCCGGTCTACCCTATCCCCTGATACCTGCCGCCTGCTTGCGCGCCCGCTCCGCGCCGCGCTCCGGGCTGGCCGGGTCGTCGTCCCTCCTCCCCTGCCCGCCCTC
>SYGN01000194.1 GCA_005799525.1 Opitutaceae bacterium
ATCCGGGCAATTCCGGCGGTGCGCTGCTCGACACCGATGGACGCCTCATCGGAATAAACGCGGCCCGGGCTCAGCGCGAAGATGGGAACGCCGGGCTGGGTCTCGTGATTCCGGTGAATCTCGCGCGTTTCGTGGCGGAGCAGTTGGTGAAAAACGGCCGCGTTGAGCGGGCGCTCTTCGGGGTTGAAACCCAGCCCCTCGAGCCGGACCTGATCGCGGCGTTTAACGTGAAGCAGGGCGCGCTCATCAGTGAAGTGCGCGCCGGCGGTCCCGCCGATAAAGGCGGGATCAAGGGTGGCGATGTGGTGACGCGCGTCGAGCAGACCGAGATCAAAGACCACCGCCAGTTGCAGCAAATGATCGCGCGCCTCACCCCGGGCAAGGAAGTGACGATCGCCTATGTGCGCGACGGCCAGCCCGCCGAGACGAAGGTCAAGCTCGGCTCGGCGTCGGCCGAAAAGGCCGCCAACAATACCGAGCGGGCCGGCGATATCGCCGACACCGAGGGTGTGCTCGACGATGTGTCGATCGATGAAGTGACCGCTGAAATCCGCGAGCAGTTGAATGTGCCGTCGCGTATCCAAGGCGTATTGGTGACGGGTGTCGCGCCCGGCGGTCCTTCGTCCCGCGCCGGAATTCAGCCGGGGGATATTATTCTTGAGCTCGACCGGCGGGCCGCGCGCACCGTCGAGGAAGCGGTGAAGTTGAGCGAGGAAATCAAAGGGCCCAAAATTCTCGTGCAGCTCTGGCGGGAAGGTCGCGTGCGTCTGCTCGTGGTGGACGAGACGAAGAAGTGAGGGGCTGCGGGACTCCGACCTCCAAGCTGCCAGCGGCGGGATGACGCGCATCTTGAAAACAAATGGCCGTAGACCCGTCCGCGGCCCCGCCCGCGGAAAACCAACCTGAGTTTCCGTGCAGATGACGTCGTCCGTAAGCGGCCTCGGCTCGATCTGGATGGCTTGATCCATGGGCGTGTCTTTCGTGGGTTGCGTGGTTTCCGATCGTCCCTCAACTCCCGTGCTATGCGCTGCCGTTACGCCCCCTACACGCTCGAACTCCGCCACCCGTTTGGGATCGCGTCCAACACCCGCACCTCGACCCCGGCATCGCTCGTCGAGCTCGAGCACGACGGCGTGATCGGTTACGGCGAGGCCGCCATGCCGCCGCACCTCGGCGAATCGCAGGCCTCCGTCGCCGCGTTTCTCACGCGCGCCACGCCCCTCCTCGCCGCCGTTCGCGACCCGTTTCAACTCGAAGAAATCCTGCCCGCCCTCGATGTCCTCGCCTCCGGCAACACCGCCGCCAAAGCGGCCGTCGACATCGCCCTCCACGATTGGATCGGCAAAAAACTCGGCGCCCCTTGGCACCGCATCTGGGGCCTCGACGCCGCCAAGGCCCCCGTCACTTCCTTCACCATCGGCATCGATACCCTCGATATCGTGCGCCAGAAAACCCGCGAAGCCTCTCCCTACAAAATCATCAAAGTAAAACTCGGCCGCGATGACACCACCGACCGCGCCATCATCACCGCCATCCGCGAAGTGACCGACGTTCCGCTCACGATCGACGCCAACCAAGGCTGGAAAAACCGGGACGCCGCTTTGCGCCTCATCGAGTGGTGCGCCACCCAAGGCGTGGTATTTATCGAACAGCCGATGCCGAAGGAACAGCTGGACGACACCGCGTGGCTGCGCGCACGCAGCCCGCTCCCGCTCATCGCCGACGAGAACTGCCAACGTCTCGGCGACGTCGCCGCACTCGCCGGGGCTTTTCACGGCGTGAACATCAAACTCATGAAGTGCACGGGCCTCCGCGAAGCCCACCGGATGATCATCCTCGCGCGCGCGGTCGGCCTGAAAGTCATGCTCGGCTGCATGACGGAAACGTCCTGTGCTATTTCCGCCGCCGCCCAACTTTCCCCGCTCGTTGACTGGGCTGACCTCGACGGTGCCCTGCTCATTAAAAACGACTGCTTCCGAGGAACGACCATCGTCGATGGTAAACTCACGCTCTCTGACGGCCCCGGCATCGGCGTGGAAAAACTCACCTGATACCAACGTCCTTTGAGCTCTGGACTTTTCGGTAGCCGCGAGCGCCAGCGAGTGGACGGATCATACCAACGTCCCTCAAGTTCTAGACTTTTCCATTGAAGGTTCACCCGCTGGTCGGGCAACCCGGCCAACGGCCGGGCCTACAGTCTACAGTCTAAAAAATCAAGGGGCGTTGGCATAATGTTTAATGTTGCGCCATGCCGAGACCCCTCCCGAGGAAGAAGTGGACAACACACTAAACGTTAAAACCTTCTCTGAGAAAACTCGGTCAAGGGGGATGACCCTTTTTGCCTCTCTTCAAAACCGATAAGCCATGCTGAACTTTACATTGCGCCTGTAACTGGGCTGCAGGGTGTTCGCGAATCGCGAAGCGTCCACGTAGTCCTTGTCGAACGCGTTATTCACATTCACCGCGAAGCGCCAGGTCTGCCACTCGTAGGCCACCATCGCGTCGACCACCATGCGCGACGGCAGACCGAACGTGACATTGGCTAAATTATTCGTCGCCGAGTTGAAGACACTGCCCGTGCCGTCGCGGTTCGGTCCCGCGGTGCCGTCACGCGAGCTCTGGTAATTCGCGCCCACGCCCAGCACGAGCCCTTTGGCCGCACCGTCGCGCCACGCCCGCCGCACCCACGCGCTCGCCGTCGTTTCGGAGACGTTGGGAAACGCACCGTCGTGCTGTCCTTCAAGTCGAAATGCGCCGCACTCGTGATCACATCCCAGCTCCGGTTGAGCGACAACGCGACATCGGCATCGACTCCGCGCGAGGTCTGCGTGGCGAAATCCACCGCGCCGATCGGCCGCCCCGGAGGCGCCGCCCGCGACGTGCTCGCCTTGATGTCGAACCACGCCGCCGTCACCCCCACGCGATCCTGCCAAAGCTTCGCCTTCACGCCGATCTCGGTCTGCTTCCCCTCAAGATTGGGCAACTGCCGCCCGGCCGTATCGAGATTGTTGTTCGGCTGAAAACTCTCGTTGTAGCCGCCGAAGAGCGAGACGTCGCTGGAGACTTTGCCGACGATGCCGCCCTGCCACGTCGTCGCTTGCTGTGCAGGGGATTTGACGGCCCTCGTCGGCCGCCCACGCGGCGCCGAAGATGGCGTGCTGGGTCTCGGTGCTGCTGGAACGTTCGCCGCGCAAGTACTCCTGAAACTCATCCCGGTATTTCCCGAGGTCATGCAACAACCCGGCGAGATGAGCCTCGGCGCTGGCGTTGAAGGGGGCGGCGAAGGTGGCCGCGAGGTTCGCGACGTTTTCGAGGTGGGTGCGGAGCGGTTGCCATTGCCCGGAGGATTCGGGCAGGCGTCTACCCTCGGGGTCTTCGGCGGTGTGGGCGTAGTACATCATGCGCAGAGGGACGTCGGTTTGCGCATGATGATAGCTTGGGGGGTGGGACATTGGCGGGGTTACCCTCGAAATTGTTGGAAAAAAGTTTCGCTGCTTGGGCGGAGGGGCGGACACTGGAAAGAACTGCGCCGCACCGCTTCGGTTTCGCAGCAGCACATAGGGCGCACGACGGGAGCGAGGCATGGCGCACGTGGGCGCGCAACGGCCAATTTATCCGTGTACCGGAAAAATTCCGGGGTGCGCGTGGCTGAGTAATGCGGGTGGGTGCGGCGATGCAGTGCTACCCCTTCCCGTGCCCAGCGACGGAAGAACGGCTACGCGAGCAGGCGCTCGCACAGCGTGAGGAGGCGGGAGCGCAGGGGTTCGGCGCGGGTGGTAAAGGCGCGCTGGTGGGCCTCGTAGTCGGCGCGGCCGGCGGCGGTTTCGATCGTGATCGGGGCGAAGCCGAGGGCGCGCAGATCGTAGGGGCTGGCGCGCATATCCACTTCACGGATATCCCGAGCGAGGGCAAAGCAATCGGCGATCAGCTCGCTGGGCGCGAAGGGGGCGAGTTTGAAGGACCATTTGTAGAGGTCCATGTTGGCGTGGAGACAGCCGCTTTGTTCGAACTGTGGGACGGTTTCACGGGCGGGCGTGAGCTTGTTGAGGAGGCGCGCGGGCGGTGTGAAAAAACGAAACGCGTCGAAATGCGAGCAGGTGATCGGCGCGGCTTCGACGATGCGCGCGAGTTGGTTCGGCGCAAAGCGGAGCGGGTGCGCGTTGTGGCGGACTTCGTCGGGCGTCTGGCGGTAAACCATCGCCCATTCGTGGAGGCCGTAACAGCCGAAGAAGGCCGGACGGGACTGCGTGGCGAGGAGAAGCGCCCGCAGCCAAATGACGTAGTGCCGGCGGGAGGACGGGAGCGGGGCGAGGGCGACGGCGGGTGAGTTTGGGGTGGGAGGAGCCGCGGGCGTGTTGATCTGGCTGGGGGGAGAATCCAGGGGCGGGACGTCGGTGCCACAGGCGATCTCGTGATACTCGGACCAGCGCAGGTAGGCGCGGGCGGTTTCGCCGGTGAGCGCGATGTCGGGGCCGGGATGCCAACGGCGGAGCCACGCGGGGCGGAAGCAGTAGTAGCTGAAGAGAAAATCGAAGATGGGGTGTTTTTCACCGCGAGACGCACGGGCCTGCTGGGCATCGGTCCAGACGCGCACGCGAGCATCGTGCGCGGCAGCACGGGCTTGCCAGGCGGATTCCAAAAGGTAGGCGGGAGCGGCTGGAGAAGGATTAAGGGTGACGGCGGACATGGCGGACGGTGGCCGCACAGAGGCACAGAAAGCGCAAAAAGGGGAGGCGAACTTCGGCGGTCGCTTAGGCTGGCTGGTAATCTCCGCTCTGGCGGAGACGCTGAACGCCTCTGCGCGGGGCGCTTCGCGAGCGTTGGCAAGATACGCGGCGACGCTCATGTCGTCGGGCAGAGTACCGCGACCACGCCATTTCCTGGAGACGGCACCCGCCTCCGCCATCAGCCGCCGTCCTCGATCGGGCGCGTGATCGGTGCGGAGGACGACCGGGAGATGCGCGTCAAGGGGCTGGCCGACGAGCGGCCGCCCTACGCTCGAAACATCAAAACGTGCGCTCCAGGGATCGGCCGGGACTGAGCGGGCGCCAGGCGGCGCCGAATTCACGGAGGGCGAGACGGACCCGGGCAAGATCCTCGGCGCTGATGTCGGGTGGCGGAACTCGGCGGCGGCGGCAGGCTGCGGCGAGTTCTTCGGCGAACACCGCGGGGTCGGGGGCGCCGCCCCACTGGGTGGCTTCGAGGCATTCCACGAGCGCGGCGGCTGTGAGGACTTGGCTATTTTTTGGGAGTGAACGTGGAGGGCCGTGACCCAAAGAGCGCAGTGCGTCGTGCGCGGCGCCGGCCGCGATTTGCCCGAAAAACGCGTCGCGCCAATCGAGCGTCGTTTCGACGACGAAATGAAACGCGTCGTGGGGGAGGATGCCTTGGCGGGGCATGACGCTCTGCATCTTTGAGCCGTCGGGCCGCTCGCAGACGAGCGTATCCGCAGGGGCGGACGGCGTATTTTTTGTGAAACGGACGAGCATGGGGCGATCGGGAACGGTATCCTATTGGTTTACACACAAGCGCTGGCTTGCGGCGAGGTGCACGCGGTGGCCGGTGCGGGCTAAAAATTCGGCGGTGTCGGCGTCGGCGAGCTCCTGGGTGCTGGCGCGGCCGAGGTCCCGGGTGACAGCGTCTAGGGTGGTGACGGCGTCGGCGCGTTCCGGAAGTGGGTCGGTTTTCAAGCGACCGCCGTAGGGCGAGGTCAGGATGATGGGGCGATCGCCGGAGATGTAGTCAACGTAACGCTCGGTGCCGAAATAGGATTGGCCGGAGATTTTTTTCCCGAGTGTGGCGGCGGTGATTGGCACAACCGCGAGGATAGAAACGGCCGACGCGGCCAGCAGACGAAGGGCAGAAGACATGAGCGAAGGGAGGGGGCGTTTTTTGACCGCAGATTTCGTGGATGGCGCGGGTAGAAATACGGCGGTTGGAAATACAGCAGTTGGCAATCGCCGCTCTGTGGGAGAATCAGGAGCGCAGGAGTAACCGGCGCACGCCTTCGATCGGAGATGCGGTGATGGGTGTGAGCGGGAGGCGCGTGCGCGGGGCGAGTGCGGCGACGACGGTGGAATGAATTAAGAGCGCGCCGCTGAGGCCGGTGGGAATCGTGTGGAGCGGGGTGTCGGGGAAGAGTTTCGTGGCGACCCGGGTCGCGAGGTCGAGCAGTTCTCCGGCGGATTCGATGAGGACTTGGTGCGCGGTGTGGTCGCCCTCGGCTGCGAGGCGCAGGACGGCGGGGGCGAGGGCGGCGATGATGCGGTTGGGTTCGGCGTGGGAATAATAGAAACGTGTGATGGCGCGGGCGTCGGCGGCGTCACCGAGTTGCGTGTGGTCGCGCACGGTCGGGCCGAGGCGCGAGGCGGGGAGCCAGCCTTGGAGTTCGAGGAGGGCGCGGGAGATGGCGCGGCGCCCGAGTTCGTAGCCGCTGCCAGGATCACCGAAACGCCAGCCGGTGCCGCCAGCGTAGTGGATCGTGCCGTCGGGTGCGCGGGCGGCGACGAACGAGCCGGTGCCGGCGTGGATCACGAGACCGGGTGCGCCGTGGGTCGCGAGTTCGAGGATTGGTAGCGAGTCGAGCGCGGCGGTGACGTGTCCGAGATCTTTGAGTGATGCCGCGACCTCCGACCAGAAGCCGGGGAGGCCGGACATGAAGAGCTGAGTCGCCACAATCGGCGACGAGCTGAGCGTTGAGAGCTGAGCGCCGAGCGCCGAGGTCAGTGCGCCGAGGGCGTCGGTGAGGATGAGGCGGGCTTGTTCGGGGCCGACGATGTTGGGATTGCAGCCCGGGGCGAGGTGGCGCGCGACGATGACGCCGGCGGCATCGACGAGGACGCATTCGGTTTTGGTGCCGCCGCCATCGACGCCGATTTTGTAGGTCATGGGGATTTTTTCGAAAAACGGAGAGCGCGGAAGCTGCGGCGAGGCTGAGAGAAAACCGAGTAACCGAGGATTGCTCCGCGCGCTCCGCGTCCCCCGCGTTTCAAAAATCGACAGCTCACGCGAGCTGCTTGCTCAGGCGGTGTTGGTACTCCGCTCCGACGGCGCGGTTGTGGGCGATGGCGCCGGGGATGTTTTGGCTGCGGAGGACGGGGATGGCGTGGTGGTTCGCTTTGAGCCATTCCATTGTTCCGAGCATGAGCCAGTTCAAAATTGATCCGCCGATGAACGTGCTGGTGGGGCCGGTCGCGATCTCGGGTGTCAGTTGCATGATTGTGTCGCCGGGGACTCCGCCGTTATCGAGCGTGTAGTCGCAGATGGCGTGGAGATTTTGTCCACCGGGGTGAACGGTCTTCGCGGTGGTGGACATCGCGAGCGAGCAGAGGCCGATGACCACGCAGCCTTTTTTCTTGGCGTGGAGGGCGACCTCGATGGGTGAGGCATTCTTACCGGAGTTGGAAATGACGATGACGACCTCGCCGGCGCGGAGTTCGTATTGGCGGTCGTAGCGTTCGACGAGTTGGGTGCCGTAGCCGACGAGGTTTTCGATGAAGCCGGCGGTGGGGTCGTTGATGGAGCTGATGCAGACGAGGCCGCCGGCACGGCCGACGATTTCGCGGGCGATGATCTCGCTGTGGCCGGAGCCGAACGTGTGGATGACTTCGCCGCGGGCGACGGAGGCGCCGATGAGGGGGGCGAGTTGGGCGATGATCGGCGTAGTGACGGTCCAAGCGCGGGCGAGGAGTTCGTTGGCCTTGGCGAAGTAGGATTCGGCGAGCGTGGGCATGGACGGAAAGAAAGGCGGAAAGACAGAAAGGCTGAAAGGCTGAAAATGCGGAGAGAGCGCGCGCGTGCGCGCGGGCGGTGGCGCGTGCGGTGGCGCGGGCGGTGGCGCGGGCGGTGGCGCGTGCGGTGGC
>SYGN01000195.1 GCA_005799525.1 Opitutaceae bacterium
ACGGCACGTGCATCTACCTCACGTGCGCCGCGCTTTTCCTCGCGCAAGCGACCGATACGCCGACGAGCCTGATGGATCAGATCGGGCTGCTCGCCGTGATGTTGCTCACCTCGAAGGGCGCGGCAGGCATCACCGGCAGCGGCTTTATCGTGCTGGCGGCGACGATCTCGACGACGGGTAACATCCCGCCCGCGGCGCTCGCCGTGATCTTTGGCATCGATCGGTTTATGTCGGAAATCCGCGGGCTCACCAATCTCATCGGCAACGCCGTCGCGACCCTCGTGATCTCGAAGTGGGAGGGAGCGATCGACGAATCCAAGGCGACGGAGATCCTCGTGGAAAAAAGGGGCTGATCGTCGCGTGAGGGTGCGGAAACGCGACGGGGTCATCGCGTTCCCGGTAGGGGAGGCGATTGGGGGCGCGGGGTGGAGGGCTGGGCAGTGTGACCGGCGCCGGCCGGCGTGGACGCTGCGGAAGGCACGGGCGGCCTTGCCAGCCCGGCTCGCAATTGCCCCACTCTCCCCGCATCGCCTTCAGTTGTGAAGGCACGCCATATCCATACTTTGAGAACACCATGAAGTCGCACCCTTGCATCACCGTCGCGTTGATCGTCGCCGCCGCCAGTGGGCTGCTGGCTCAATCGGCCCCGCCGATCCCGCGCCAAACACCGGCCGAGACCGTCACGATGGAGGCGTTCACCGTCACCGGCACCAATATCAAGCGCCTCGATCAGGAAAAATCGCTGCCCGTCACCATCATTTCCGCCGACGACATTGAGGCGCGCGATGCGGCCACGCCGATGAACCTCCTGGAGAGCATCGCCTTCATCACCGACTTTCCGGAAAACGAAACGCCGACCAATGCGATCGCCGGCCGGGGCGACAACGCCAACATCGCGCTGCGCGGTCTCGGGGCCGGCAATACGCTCGTGCTGCTTAATGGCCGGCGGATGCCGTTTCATCCGTTTACCGCGGGCGCCGTTTCGCCGGTGAACGTCAACGTCCTCCCTTCCGCCGTGCAGCAGATCGAGGTATTGCGCGACGGGGCCTCGTCGATTTACGGGTCCGATGCGGTGGCGGGCGTCGTGAACTACATTGCGCGCCGGCGGCCCGCGGGCGGCGATCTCTCGTTCCGCTACGGCACGACCGAGCACGGCGGCGGCACCGACTATCAGGGGAAGTTCGGCTACGCGGCGCCGTTTGCGAAGGGCCGGGGCAACTACATGATCGGCGCGAGCGCCTACACGCGCGACCCGATTTACCTGCGCCAGCGGGAGATTTCGAAGTCCGCCGACAAGACCCGCTATGCCCGTGATCCGTTCAACGCCGCCGGTGGCTCGCAGGATGACCGGACGCCGATCGGCATCTGGCCGCGTTTTGTGACCGGTACGTCCACGGCCAACCGCTGGCTCTATCCCATCGACGGCGTGCCCACCCTCACGACGACCGCGATCCCGCGCGCGCAGTATGCCGACTATAACATCTACGTCATCGGCCAACCGCAGAGCACGCGGCACTCGCTGAACAGCCGCGTCGAATATGACCTCACGCCGCGGCTCCGCGCGTTCGGCGAATTCACCGGTTACTACTCGACGTCGATGACCCAGCGGCAGCCCATCACGCTGGCCGAGAGCGACCGCGCCGTGACGTTGTCGTCAAACAATCCCTACAATCCGTTCGGCGCGCGCTTCTACAGTCCCACCGGCACCGCCAACCCCGACGGCACGGCGCGCCTCACGGGCAACCCGCAGACGATCACGATTGGCGACATGATCATGGCGGATGGCGGACCGGAGACGATCGAGACCTCGAATCGCATGCATCGTTTGCTCGTGGGCCTGCAGGGTAAGTTCGGGACTTCGTCCTGGGAGTGGGAAGTCGGCGCGATGACTGGGGGCGTTCGGGCCACGGACAGTGCGGCGAACTCGATCCGTGACTCCCTGCTCATCGCCGCTGCGCAGCGCACTGATGCGAGCGCGTGGAATCCGTTTCCCTTCACCTTTAAAGTCGTCAACAACGCGGTGGTCGCCGATCAGCCTTACCAAAATCCGGCGAGCGTGCGCGGGGGCTACACGCAGGCCGCGACGCGCTACGGCAACACCCGTATCGACAGCTTCGACGCGCGCGCCAGCGGTGACGTGATCGACCTGTGGTCGGGGCCGATCGGGGTGTCCTTCGGCACTGAGTGGCGCCGGGATTTTAAGCTCGACCGCAAGCTGCCCTTCATCGGCCGCAACCCGGCGGACTCCGGGCTGGATCCGAAGGACAACGACATCGTCGTGATGTCGCCGCGCGAGGTCTTTCGCGCCTCGCGGACGATCGCGAGTGCGTATGCCGAGACGGCCATTCCGCTCGTGGCGCGGAAAAATAATGTTCCGCTGGTACGCTCGCTCGATCTCAGCGCCTCGGCGCGGTTCGAGCGCTACAGCGATTTCGGTAACACCACCAAGCCGAAGTTCGGCCTGACGTGGCGGCCCAGCGGGGGGATCTTGTTCCGCGCCTCGCGCAACGAGGGCTTTGTCGCGCCGGACCTCACGCGCGTTTATTCACCGACGCTCTTCTCCCGCACGAGTCCGCCCGGCGAGCTCGACACGGTGCGCAGTAATTTCTTCACCGGTGCCGGCCGCGCGGCCGACACGCGTGTGCTGACGATTAACTACAATATCGCCAACCGCGCGTTGCAGCCGGAAGTCTCGAAGGGCACCAGCGCCGGCCTCGGTTTCGAAGTGCCCGGCATCAAGGGCCTCTCGTTCACCGTCGACTACTGGGAGATCGCGCAGAAGAGCCTGATCATCTCCAGCGGTCGCGATACGTCGGTGGATGACGCGCGCCTCCGCGCTTACACGCAGGCGCAGCTCGCCGCCGGCGTGCCGGTCAGTCAGATCGACGTGGGTTACCGACTCGTGCCCGGCGACCAGTCGGGCAACTATAAGGGAGATCCGAATACGCTGCGTTCGCGCGTCACGCCGGCCGACCAGACGCTCTTCGCGGCGGCCAACGGCAACCTCGCGGCGTCGCGCCAGCTCGCCCCGCTCGGTGCGTTGATCGGTGGCGTCGTCACATTCCGCAACAGCACCGGGCGCAACTTCACCAACGGTTTCGACTACACGCTCCGTTACCAAATGCCGACGACGCCCTTCGGTCGGATCGGCCTCTCGCTGGAATGGGCGCAGTTTCTCAATAAGTTTTCCAAGCTCACGCCCACCGACGAGAAGAATGACGCGGTGCACAACATGGACATTCCGCGCACGAAGATCAGCACCAACCTCACGTGGCGGAAAGGGGGTTGGACCGCTTCGGGCAACTTCACCTATCACACGCCGATTTGGACCGGCTCCAACGCGGCGCTCTCGAGCTTCGATCGGTTGAAGGACTCGGTCGATTACCTCCGTGCGATCTACAATAATGGTGCGCTCGCGTACCATGAAATCGGTGACAAGCAGACGCAGTTGAATCTCGGCCTCGGCTATCGCTGGGGTGCGCAGGCCCACGGGTGGTTGCGCCGCACATCCGTGCGCGTCGGCGTCAATAATGCGCAAGACCGCGAGCCGACGCACAGCCAGGCGCAGACCGGATACACCGGCAGCATGGGCACGAGTCTCTGGGTCGGTCGCGCGTATTCGTTGAGCTACGGACGGGATTTTTGAGGAGAACATTTCCGGTGACGGCGCTGATTCTCGGCGCCGCCCGGAGCAGGTGCGAGTTGCGCGCGACCACGGATTTCATGGGCAACAACGCCCATCCGTTTGCACCGCAGAGACGACACCGGAACGCAGAGAAAACCCTGCTGCGGCGCTCTCTTGATTCACCGACCAGGTGAATCTTCCGAGGCCGAAAAATGAGCGAAAATCAGCGGTTCAACTCCTGCCTTAATCCGTGTGCATCCGTGTAATCCGTGGTCAACAATTCCGACGCCCTCGTCGCGAATGGGAGCCGCTCTCGTCTCGGTCAGTGGTCGGCGCCACTCTCGGAATCGTTCTCGTACTTCGTTCTCGTAATCGTTCTCCCTTCGCAACGGTTGCCGGGATGGTGTCAGAAAAATGGGGTCAGGGGAATGGGGTCAGCCGGGGAAAAAGGTCGCGACTATTTGCTCCCTGACCAATCGATTAAACATCTAGAAACTTGCGGTTTTTTCGCTGCCAAGATTCGCGGTCGCGATGGAGGACGCGGTTCATTTTTTACGCGAATCCGCAGGGCTTCGCTTGGCGAATTCAAAGCAGCGAGCCCTGTTCACTACCAACCGGGGCTTTCAACCCGACTGCCGCGTAGCCTTTCGGCGTGAGCACGCGGCCCTGTGGGGTGCGCATGAGATAACCTTCCTGGATCAGGAAGGGCTCGTGCACTTCTTCGAGTGTTTCGGCTTCTTCGCCGACGGCGACGGCGATGGTGGTCATGCCGACGGGTCGGCCGGCGTAATTTTCCGCCATTACGCGGAGCATGCGTTTGTCCATTTCGTCGAGGCCGGCGGCGTCGATTTCGAGGAGCTCCAGCGCGGCGGCGGCGACGGGTTGCGTGATCTTTCCCGTGGCGCGTTCCTGGGCGTAGTCGCGGCAGAAGTTAATGAGGTTGTTGGCGACGCGGGGCGTGCCGCGGGCGCGGGTGGCAATCTCGGCCGCTCCGCCGGCATCGAGTTCGACTTTGAGGAGGCCGCAGCTGCGTTGGACGATGCCTTCGAGGGTGGCGTGATCGTAGTAGTCGAGGCGGGTTTGCAGCGTGAAGCGCGAGCGGAGCGGAGCCGTGAGCAGGCCGCTGCGGGTGGTGGCGCCGATGAGGGTGAAGCGCGGAATCGAGAGGCGCACGCTGCGGGCGTTGGGGCCCTGGTCGATCATGATGTCGAGGCGGAAGTCCTCCATCGCGCTGTAGAGATATTCTTCGACGGTCTTCGGGATGCGGTGGATTTCGTCGATGAACAGGATGTCACCTTCTTCGAGATTGGTGAGGAGGCCGGCGAGGTCGCCGGCTTTTTCGATGACGGGTCCGGAGGTGACGCGGACGGCTTTACCGAGCTCGTTGCCTAGGATGAAGGCGAGGGTGGTTTTGCCGAGGCCGGGTGGGCCGGAGAGGAGAATGTGGTTGAGGGCCTCGCCGCGTTTTTTCGCGGCACCGACCATGATCTTGAGGCGCTCGACAGTTTTAAGCTGGCCGGTGAAATCGGCAAACGACAGCGGGCGCAGCGCGGCCTCGGCGGGCGAGACGGGCGAGGCGAGGGTCGAGGCGAGGTAGTTGAGGCCCTTGGGGGCAGAGTCGGGAGCGGGCATGGGCGGTTTCAGATTTTCGACGGGCTCACAGCGAGGGCGGGCGAACGATTTCCGGCGTGCCTCACGTTCCCTGCCAGACCCGCATGATTACGGGGCGCGGCTGGTGAGGGAACAGTTCGTAGATGATGCGATAGGGAGCTTTGATGATTTCGCGTAGGGATTGGTCTTCGAACTCGGGAACGAAACGACCGAGGCGGGGAAATTCTGCCACAGTCTCGGCGGCCGCGATCAGCTCCAAGCCATAGGTCTCGGCGAGCAGCGGACGATCTGCGGCGATCCGGAGGACGATTTCTCGCAAATCCTCCCGGGCCGTCGCGGTCCAGATTATTTTTTCAACCATTCGCGGAGATCGGTCTTGATCTGAGTCGTAGTGTAGACGCGACCCGCCCGCACGTCGGCCCGAGCCTTTTCGATCCCGGCAGCAAGCGCATCCTTTCGGAGAGGAATTCCCAGTCGGCATCCTCCGGCAGGCTGCTCATCTTAGCCACAATCTCAGTGACGGCCTGTTCTTTGCTCGACATGGCGGAAACGAATCACGCGTCGCGCGACCGCGCAAGCCGTCACTTCCACTCCAACTCCGCGCCGAGGCTGCGGAGGTTTTCGACGAAACGCGGGTGGGCGCGTTTGATGATTTCGGCGTTGCGCACGACGGAGCGGCCGGGGATCGCGGCGGCGACCATCGTCAACGCCACGGCGGCGCGGATGACGTAGGGCGAATCGACCATGGCGGGGCGGAGCGGGCGATTGCCGAAGACGACGATGCGATGCGGGTCGCTGACCATCGCGTGGGCACCGAACTTCGCGAGCTCGGGTATCCACGAAAAACCGTTTTCATAAACCTTGTTCCAGAAATGGATCGTGCCCTCGGCCCGCGTGCTCAGCGCGATCATCAGCGGGAGCAGGTCGACGGAAAAATACGGCCACGGTGCCGCCTCAATCTTCGGGAGTAAATTGGCGGTGAACGGCGCCTCGATCACGAGCTTCTGGCTGCGGTGCACGATGGCGGTGTCGCCCTCATGTTCGATGATTACGCCGAGTTTGGCGAAGGCGCGGGTAATGAGATCGAAGTGATGCGGGAGGGATTTGGTCACGCGCACTTCGCCACCGGTAATGGCGCCGAGGGCGAGGAAGGTGACGATCTCGTGGTAGTCGCTGCCGATGGTGATTGTCGCGCCGTGAAGTTTTTTTACGCCGGTGACTTCGAGGCGGGAGGTGCCGAGGCCCGTGATTTTTGCGCCCATCGCGACGAGCGCGGCGCAGAGGTCCTGCACGTGCGGCTCGCTGGCGGCGTTCACGAGTGTGGAACTGCCCTTTGCGAGGGCGGCGGCCATCGCAAAATTTTCCGTGACCGTGACCGACATGTAGTCGAGCCAGTGGCGGGCGCCTCGACAGCCGGCGGGCAGAGCGATGACGAGTGGGTCGCCTTGGTGGACCGAGGCACCGAGGGCGCGGAGGATATCGAGATGGGGGTCGATCTCGCGCACGCCGAGCGTGCAGCCCTTGGTGTTGGCGTGGATTGTGATCTGGCGCAGACGGTTCAGCAGCGCCGGGTAAAGCAGGACCGTGGAGCGCATGTCCTGCGGGAGCTCGTCGTTGGCGAGGGCGTTGCGAAACGTGGAGTGGTCCACGCGCATGACGCCCTTGTCGCGGTTCCACTCGATCTGCGAACCCTGGGCGCGGAAGAACGTGACGAGCTTGTCGAGGTCGGTGATGTCCGGGACGTTTTTCAGCGTGACGGGCTCATTCGTGAGCAGCGTGGCGCAGAAGATGGGTAACACGGAGTTCTTGTTGCCGGAGGGCGTGATGGTGCCGGAGAGGGGCTTACCGCCGTTGACGATGAGGTCGGACATCGATCGGAAAAATTGAGAGCTGAGGGCTGAGAGTCGGGAGGAGGACTGAAAATAAAAAAGGCGTCCGTGAATTCACGGACGCCTTTCAAATGCGCGCGGGTTTGCGCGGCGCGCAAGGCTTAACGCGAATCAGATCGCGCCGCCGCCCTGGTGGCCTTCGGGCCGCGGGCCGCGATCAGCGCGACCGCCGCCACCGCCCCCGTCGCCTCGGGAACGTCCGCGACCACCGCGGCGTCCGCGGCGTCCACCGCCCTCTGGTCTGCCCTCGCCGCGATACTCACCGCGGGAGTTGTCGCCGCCGCCGTTGGACGGGCCGACTTCATCGCGTGGATCGGGGTGCTGGAAGTTCGGGTCGCGCGGTGTGCGGTTACCGCCCCGATCACGTCCACGACCGCGGCCACCGCGGTTGCGTCCATCGCCGCCGTATTCGCTCTCACGACGCGGCTCGCGACCGTCACCGGAGGCGGGACCTGCGGGGTCTTTCTTGCCGCCGAAGAGGCGCTTGAGCCAACCGAAGAAACCGCTGGATTTTTTCACCAGTGCGGGTTCTTCCCGGCGCTCGGGACGGTCGGAGCGATCCGAACGTTCGCCGCGGCTGGAGCGTCCGCCGCGGTCTTGGTAGGGCTGGTTCGAGCGCGACTCGAATTTTCGGTCGTCGCGGCGCGGCTCACGGGGAGCCCTTGGGTCGAAGGGCTTCGGCTCGCGGGTGTCCGCGGGACGGGTGTCGGCCGGACGGGTGTCCCAGTTATCGCTGTCGCTGCGGCGACCGCGTTCGGTGCGGAACGTTGGACGATCTTCGCGGCGCAAGGGTTGGGCAGCGGCGTCGCCTGCAGCTGCGGACGGAGCTTCCCAATTCACCGCGGCGCGTCTGTCGCCGCCTTGGGGCGGGAGAATGTTCAACGCAGGCTTCGGAGCGTCTTCGTTGCGTTTTTCGTCGCCGAACGGGAACAGGTCGGCGGTCTGAGCGGTTGCCGGGGCCGCCACCGGCTCGGCCACAGGAGCGGGTGCGACTGCGACCACGGGGGCCGGAGCCGGAGGGTTGATGACGGGGGCGGCCTGGGGTGCAGGCTCGTTGACGACGGGCGCGCTCACGGTGGTCTCACCGGTGAACGGGTTTACGTATTCGCTCTTCGAGGTGATGACTTCGAGGGCGCTGGGTTTGAAGCCGCTGGAAGCGGCGGAACCGGCGGCAAGGGCCGCGGGCGGGGTGACACGTTTGCCACGGTTGAGGCCGGAGCCTCGGGTGGTGCCGAACGTGCCGAACGGCTGGGTCGCGGCGGGGGCGGCACCGCTCGCCGCCGGGGCGGGAGCTGGGGCCGGAGCCGAAGCGCCGGACTGATCTTGATCTGACATGTGCTGTTGTTTTGTGCTGAGGCGCTCATCCTGCGTAGGCGGGAGAGCAACCGGTTTGGTTGCGCACACACGGAGCGCGGGGACCGCGCTCGACGCGTGCATGAAGATGGAAGTCTCGCGGCGGCCCTCCCGGGGAGCAACTGCAAATTCCGCCGCCGCCAGTCCGCCGCAGGGCGGCGTCAAAGTCGGTCGCGCGCCCAGTAATCGTTCTCTTTCCTCTTTCAATTAATTCTACCGTCCGGCCGACAAGCCGCTCCGAGCTGGAGGCCTGACGAATGAGAAAGATAAAGGGAAAGAGGAAAGATTGGCGGAACGACGTTGACACTGCCCTGCAGTCCGCCGCTGCCCAAGGCGGGCTTGCCAGCGCCGGGGCGGTTTCCCACCGTCGTTGTCATGGACAAACTCGAGGAAATCTTCCGGATGCAAGATGCGTTGAACCAGCGGATCGGCGTCAGCCTCCCGCCCCCAACTGACGAGGAGAAGGCCAAGTGGATCCTCAACTACACCCGTGCCATGCAGCAGGAAACGGCCGAATTGATCGACTCCGTGCCCTGGAAATGGTGGGCGAAATACCAGAAATTCGACGAGCAGAACGCCAAGGTGGAGGTCGTGGACCTGTTTCATTTTCTCGTGTCGCTCGCCCAGACGCTCGGCATGACGGCGGACGATGTTTACCAAGCCTACCTGAAGAAGAATCAGGTGAACCACCAGCGGCAGGACAGTGGCTACGCGAAGAAGGACGAGGCGGACTCGAAGCATATCTGAGCTCAGCGCGGCCGTGCTGCAGATCGTCGCGATCTTGCGCGGGGCGGACGGTGAAGAGTGGTTCGATCACAACGAGCTGCACGGCAGTCTCGCCGGTATTGTGCGAGGCTGCGCGGAGTGAAGGGATCCACGCAATTTTGCCAGCGATCTAGGCCAACCCATACATCTCGACGACCAGCTCCCGCACTAGGGCGGCATCCGCCACTGCGAGCGCGTCCATTTTCGCGACGAATCGCAGGGTGCTGATCGTGCGAATGTGATCGCCGGCGATTTCGGCGGTTTTTCCGGCACTGCGCATGGGGATGCGCGAGCTCCATGTCGGTTGAAGCTTTGTCGTGAGCGGTGATCATCGATCCAACGCCGCGAGGCCGTCGCCCGCCGTGCTCTCGAAATCGGAAAACTCGTCGCCCTCCTTGCGCTGCTCTGCGCCCATCGCGCGAAATGTGTCGTCCCACGACAGCCGGCCAGCGCGGGTCGGCCGGAATAAAATCCCCTCGGCGGTCCGTTCGGCGATGACGGCGTGGCCGATGCGATCGTGCGAGCGCAGCGGCACGGGCAAACGCACGCCGCGGGAGTTGCCGATCCGCACTATTGTGAGGTTCTGGCTTTGCAGGTGTTGTTACCGCGCTCACGACAAACGCCTAGTCGACCGCGGGGGAATCCCGTGCGGGGCCCACCGCCTTTCCGGACGAAATCAGCGTGTGACGACAAACGCCGCCGTCACATCCACGGCGGTCTCGCCGGCTTCGATTACGCGGGCGCGGAGCTTGAGCTTCGCTTTGCCGTAGCGGTCGAGGGCATCCTTAAATTCAGCAATGGCGGCTTGCGCAGGGCGCTCGCAGATTGCGCGGAGGTCACCGATCACGGGGCGGCGGTAGGCGGCGCGGCTCTCTTTTACGACGATGCTCCACTCGGCCTTGTCAGCGCCTTTTTCGTTCTTCATCAGCTCCCACACGACACCGTAGCCGGCGAGAGTGGCGAGGGACACGAGGCTGCCGCCGAAGGCCGTATTGAGCGAATTTTTGTTCTGCTCTTTCGGGGCCGTGAGGGTCAACGCCCGCGCGTCGCTCACCTCCACGCCGACGCCCATCGCTTTCGCGAGCGGGATCATCTCGTGGAGAAAAAGCTCCAGTGCGGGGACCTTGACCGATTTCATGCGCTCGGACGCTGGAGCTCTTTTATCGGCGCGTCAAAGCTTCAACCGGAGAACTTTCGGCCGAATTTTGGGTCGTCGAATTTGACGTTTCGGGGCGAGCGGCACTGCTTTGGTGTACCATGATATCCAAGGGGAAAAAGTTGCGGGCCAAGTTCAAGCTGACGATCGTCCAAGGTGGCGCGGTGCGGGAGGTGGTGTTTGCCGACCTGCTGACCCGGCGCACGATCGTCTCGGTTTACATGAAAAATAACACGGGGAGCTGCGATAAACAGAACGACAGCCTCGCTGCCCACGCCGCCGAATTTGAGCGGGCCGGCTACAACCTCGTTGCGCTCAGCCGTGACACCGGCGGCTCGCACCTGAAGTACGCGGCGAAGAAAAAAATCTCGTATGTTCTCGCGAGTGATCCGGGAGATCTCTTCGCGCAGGCGGCGGATTCCATGGTCGAAAAATCGATGTACGGAAAAACGTATCAGGGTCCCGCCCGCGCCGCCTTCGTCTTGGACCAAGACGGGACCGTGCTCGCGGTCGCCGAGAAAGTGGACACGGCGGAGCACGCGGCGCAGTTACAGGCGCTCATTGCGGGGCTGTAAACGCGGCTGCTGTAACGGGAGGTGAAGTCAGTAATTGCAGTGGCATGGGCGTCCCGCCCAAGGGTTTAGTAACGAGCGGGCAAGATCCTCACTCGTGCACGGGTGAGAGGCCCGTGCCGCGTCAGGAGCAGCCACTGTGTTCCCTTCCCGTTGCCGGAGGCGCGGACCGGCGAGCGCAGCGTTGCGACGGGCGGAACTTTGCACTGACTACGCGCATGTTGGAATTTTCCCGCCTACGTTTTCGCTGGCTCATCCTCTGTGGGTTGGCTGGGTTTGGTGCCATCTGGCTCCACGAGCGACGCCCGCCCGCGCGCCCGCCGGACGGCGTCGCTATCGGCCGCGTGGTCACTCCCGCGGAGCAAAGTTCCGTTTTATCCGCTGCGGTCAGTGACGCTCCGCCGGCCTTCGCGCGAGGAGCGCTCTTTGCCACGCTGGCGCCGCCTCAGTCCGTGCTCGCGGCGCTCGACGCCGCGCTGCCGGCTCCGAGCCGCGCGGTTCACTACGTGCGCGTGAATACGGCTTGGCTCGCCGGCAAGTCCTCACCGTTTTGGCAGCGTCCGGGGGAAGGGCGGGTCACCTGGCCCCTGCCGGATGGACGCGTGCTCACGGTCGTGATCGATGCCAGCGAAATGCTCGGGTCGGATCGGTTCACCAGCACCGGACATCTCGCAGGTCGGCCGGCGAGTCGGGCGATTTTCGCGTTCAACGAAGGATTTCTCCACGCCACCGTCGACGACGCGGAACGTGGCGCGCACGTCCTGCGGGTCGCGACCGCCGAGCTTTCCCAGTATTATCGAGTGGATCCGGCCCTCGTGCCGCCCTGCGGAGGCGAACGTCGCAAGGTGGTCGACGGAGCGGTGCTGATCGCGGCGCGCGAGCGGCAGGCGCGGGCTGCCGCACTCGCCTCGGCCGCGCAGCCAGCCGATGCACCGGCGCTCGGCGAGCTGCGGGAGCGCGCCGGGGCGGTCGCGGAAAACCCGCAGAGCGTCGAGGTGCACGTGATGATGGCCGTGACGCAAAATGTGTTGTCCACGCTCGCGGGCGCGCAGCGCACGGCAGCGTTGGTGAGTGCGTTTGATGCTTCGATCGCCCGCGTGAACCGCGATCTCGCCGCGAGCCTCGTCACAGCGCGGGTGAAACTCGTGAAGGTGGCCGAGACGACCTACGACGAGACGAAGAGCACGGGTAACAAAGTGCAGGACGAGGCGCTCACGGCGTTGCAGGGTGCGGCCGACGGGCAGATGGACGAATTGCATACGCTCCGCGACCAGTCCGGTGCGGACCTCGTGTGCCTGGTGCTCAACCGATCTGATTTTTCGAGCAGCGGTCTCGCATTCGTGATCGACACGCCCGGCGACACGACGAACGCCCTGTTTGCTTTTTCCGTTGTCCAGTATTTTTCGGTCGCGGGCACGAGCGTCATCGCGCACGAATTTGGCCATTCGTTTGGGTGTGCGCACGATCGGGAAAACGCCTTTGCCCCCGGAGCCTATGGCTACAGTTATGGCTATCGGTTTTTTGGTGCCGATGGCGTGCGCTACCGCGACATCATGGCCTATCCGCCGGGCATCGAGCTCGGGTATTTTTCCAACCCGAGCATCATCGCGCCGGCCCCCATCAACGTGCCCGTCGGCCTGGCCGAGGGGCGTGCCGGAGAATCCGATACGGCGCGCACGATCGAGCAGGCGGCCTTCGAGGTCTCGACGTATCGCCTCCAGACCCAGACCAAGCCGAACCTCGGCACCCTCGTGAATGTTTCCACGAGTGCCAGTCTCGGGCCGGGCGAACGCGCGGTGATCGCCGGCTTCACGGTCGAGGGCAGCCAGCCCAAAGCGATGCTGGTGCGGGCCGCGGGACCGGCGCTGGCGGCTTTCGGTGTGCGCGCGCCGCTGGCCACACCGGTGCTCGAGCTTTACGCGGGCCCGACGCGGTTGGCGGAAAATTCCGGCTGGTCGGCCCAGCCGGGCGCGGCGGCGGTCTCCGCGGCGACGCTGCAGGCGGGCGCGTTTCCCTTTGTCGCCGGCAGCGCGGACGCCGCGCTCCTTCTGACACTGCCGCCGGGTGGCTACACGGCGGCAGTGAGCAGCGAGTCCGCCACGGGCGTGGTGCTCGTCGAGGCCTACGAAAGCGGTCCCGATGCTGGGCGTATCGTGAATCTCGCGACGCGGGCCTACGCTGATAATCGCGGCCGCCCCATCGTGGCTGGTTTTGTGGTGCGGGGCTCACCCGCTGCCACCCAACGCGTGTTGGTGCGGGTGCGCGGTCCGTCGCTGGCGCGGGCCCCGTTCAATGTGCCCGACGCCATGGACGATCCGTTTATGGAGATCCGTAACGCTGCGGGGCAATTGATCCTGCGCAACGACGATTGGAGCACGGGCGCGGTGGGCGGGGCGAGCGCGGAGAACGACTTCACGCCGCTCGTGCGTTATTACCATGAAAAACAATTCGTCGCCACGGGCCTCGCGCCCGCCAACCGTCGGGAACCCTGCCTGATGGCCGATCTGCCGCCCGGCAGCTACACCGTGATTGTAATGCCCTTCGAGTTACTTCCGGACGAACCGGCGCGGCCCGGTGTGGCGCTCGTGGAAGTGTTCGAAATTAGCGGGCCCTAATGGATCGCGGCGCAACGCGGTCCCCGCGTGACCTACCGCTGAGACCGGAAACGAAAAACGACGGCCTGCGTTTTCCGTCCCCCACTTGCTGACTGTTTCCTGCCGACCGCCTGCGGTTTTTAGCTGTAGCCCCGGCGGCGATGTAGCCCCGGCAGTGTGAGGTAGGCCCGGCAGCGCGATGTAGGCCCGGCCGGTGGCCGGGCAGCATTGCCTGGGTGGTTGGCGGTGGGCGTGCGCGACGCCGCCTAACGGCTGCACCAGCCGTGGGTAGGCGCGAGCTGGGAGGGCTTCGTGATCGGGCAGGTGGTGGAGCTGCTCGCCGCGCGCGGCTTATCGGTGGCGCCTCCCTGTTTCCGCACGAGCGATGGTTACGAAGTGGAGCGGGTGTTCACGCTGCACCGGCACCTCTGGGCGATTGAGGTGAAGCGCACGTCGAATCCGTCGCAGGCGGATTTCGCGCGCTTCAACGCCGCCGCCGATCTCATCGCCGCCGACCGGCGCGTGCTCGTGGCGCAGGTGAACAAGACGGCGTTTAACGGTTGGAGCGGCGTAGCCTCGTTGCCGGGATTGTTGAAATTGCTCACCAAGGAAGTCGCGTGAATAGCGGTAAAAAACGCTCCTTGCTTGACGCTCGGTGAGCCGCACCCGCATCCCAGATTATCGAAGGGTCGGCGCTCGCCGCCGTGCCGGCATGGGACTGGTGTTGTGCTAACAGCGGCATGCCGGCGAGCGGCATCCCTCCACGGAGGGGAATCCACCTTGAACGTTGAGCGCGGCACGCTGCACGTTCTGCGCATGCCACGACGAGCGCGCGCCGCTGACATCCCTTCCCGTACACCCTTGCTCGCCGAGGCGAGCAGGCCCGTCCTTGCCTTTGCTGGGCGCGGTCGCGTTGATCGTCGCGCAACCCACCCCTCATGAAATTATCTCTCGTTCTGCTGGCTGCTCTCCTTGTGGTTTCGACGCTTTCGGCGGCGCCGCCCAATATCATTGTCATCCTCGCCGACGATTTGGGCTACTCGGATCTCGGCTGCTACGGCGGCGAGATTGCGACGCCGAATCTCGATGCACTCGCGGTGGGCGGGCTGCGGTTCACGCAGGCTTACAACACCGCCCGCTGCTGGCCGTCGCGCGCGGCGGTGATGACCGGCTACTACGCCCAGCAGGTGCGACGCGACATTTTGCCCGGGATTGCGAGTGGCGGCGGCAACCGTGGCATCCGTCCCGCGTGGGCACCGCTCCTGACGGAATTTTTGCGCCCGGCCGGTTATCGGAATTATCACTCGGGCAAATGGCACATCGACGGCCGTCCGTTGGGTAACGCCTTCGACCACAGCTTCGAAATCGGCGGCGGCCAGAGCAATTTCTTCAAAGCCTCCGGTAATACCGACGACGGGGTACCGAATGTGCAGACGCCCGACTACTACGTCACGACGGCGACGGCTGATCACTCGGTGAAATATCTGCAGGAGCACGCGGCGAAGTTCGGCGCGCAACCGTTTTTCCACTACTTATGTTTCACGGCGCCGCATTTTCCGCTGCACGCACCGGCAGCGGACATCGCAAAATATCGCGACACTTACGGCCAGGGTTGGAACGCGATCGCCGAGGCGCGTTACGCGCGGCAGAAAAAAATCGGGCTCGTCACCCACGCGCTCCCCGCGATGGAGCGCGAGATCGGCCCGCCGTATGCGTTTCCTGACGACATCACGAAGCTGGGACCCGACGAGGTGAACCGCCCTCTGCCGTGGAGCGAGCTCACGGGTTCGCAGCGGATCTTTCAGGCCGCGAAGATGGCGATCCACGCCGCGATGGTCGACCGCATGGACCAGGAAATCGGCCGCATCATCTCGCAGCTGAAAGCGATGGGTGCTTACGAAAACACGCTGATCCTCTTCGCGTCCGATAACGGAGCGAGTGCCGAAATGATGGTGCGCGGCGACGGCCACGACCCAGCGGCGCCGATGGGTTCGGCGAAAACGTTTCTCTGCATCGGCCCCGGTTGGTCGAGTGCGGCGAACACGCCGTTCCGCCGCCACAAAACGTGGGTGCACGAGGGCGGCATCTCGACGCCGCTGATCGCGCATTGGCCGGCAGGCATTCCCGCGCGCGGCGAACTGCGCCGCAGTCCGACCCACTTGATCGATATTTTGCCTACGGTGCTGGAGCTCGCCGGCGTGAAAATCCCGACCGAGATCAAGGGCTTCCCCGTGCCGCCGTCTCCGGGCCGGAGTTTTGCGGCGGCGCTCAAACAGGACGTCGCCGTCGCGCATGATTTTCTTTGGTGGGAACACGAAGGCAATCGCGCGATCCGTGCCGGCGATTGGAAACTCGTGACGGCCAAGCAGGGCGAGTGGGAGCTCTACAACCTCGCGCGCGATCGCGGTGAGTCGGAAAATCTCGCCGCTAAAATTCCCGCCAAAGTGCGCGAGCTGGAGGCGAGATGGACCCAGCACCTAGCGGAAACGATGACGCTCGCGCTGTCTGCTCCGGCGAAGGACGTGCCGGCCCCCGCGGCGAAAAAGGGGAAACGTGCGCAGCAGGACTGAGCCGCCGCTCTCATGAATTTTCCCCGCGTGCTCGCTGTCGTCGGATTGATCTTAGTCGCTCGCGTGGTCGCCCAAGAGGTGCGCCCGCTCAAAGATTATCCCGACTACGCCGTGCGTCGCGACGGCAGCGCCGAGCGCGGGCGGGTGTTGTTTGCGACGGCTGAAAAAGGGGCTTGCGCGGCGTGCCACACGGTCGACGGCACGGGCGGCAAGGCCGGGCCGGACCTGTTTGCGATCGGCGACAGATTTTCGCGTCGCGAGTTGATCGATGCGCTCCTCGAGCCCTCGGCGACGATCGCCGTCGGCTACGATGCGACGATCGTGGAGACGACATCCGGCGAGACGTTTTACGGGGTCATCAAGCAGGCCGATGCCGCGGCGGTGACGTTGATGGGCGCGGACGGGAAATGGGTGCGCGTACCTACCGCGATGATCTCAGCGCAGCGCGGCAGTCCCGTTTCGCTCATGCTGTCCGGGCTCGACGCGGCGCTGTCGCTCGCGGAGTTTACCGATGTGGTGGAATACCTCGTGAGCTTGAAGCAGCCAGAGACTTCGCTCCGCAGCCACCAAGGAATGCCGGACGTCATCGCCGAATTGGCGCAGCCGGTGACGCTGCGTCCGCTCTTCGACGAGGCGTTACGTTTTCCGGTGACCGTGGTGCGCAAGCCGGGAGACGTTCGCTCAGGGCTCACGTGGTTCGGGCAGGTGCCGGGCAACCTACGCCAGCGGGAGGGCGAACGCTACTCGCCGCCGGTCGCGGCCTATCGCCGGCGCTATGGTAACTCGGTGACGGGCGGGCACGTTTACCGTGGCGATCTGGCCTCGCCGTTTCACGGGGTGTATGTTTTCGGCGACTACACCTCGCGGTATATTTTCGGAGTCGCGCAAAAGCAAGGGCGGCTCGAGGCGATGCGAATCATCGGGGTGGCGCCCGAGAGCTTGGCCTCGTTTGCGACCGACGAGCGCGGGAAAATTTACGTCGTCGGCTATGAGGGCATGATCTTCGAGATGGACTTTTCGGGCGCGGACTTTGGGGGCGCGGCGAAGGTGGCGACGCAGACGAAGCCGATTGGCGCGGCCGCGGCGAAACGGGAGACGGTGAATTGGGAGCGGCGCGCGTATCCGTTGCCCGAGTCGATTTGGAGCGTCGAGGCCCTCGACACGAATGGCGACGGGGTGAAGGAAGTCATCGCGACGGGCGTGACCAAGGTGTTCGCGGTCGACGTGACGAACTGGAAAACGGAGGTGCTGTTCGACACACTGGAAGGCAAGCTGCTCTATTGCGTGGCCGTGGATGCGGACGGCGACGGCGACAGGGATCTGGCGCTCGGCCGCTATCAGATTCCCTGGATCGAGTTTCGCGCGCCGCGCGTCTCGGGCAAGAGTGTGCCGCCAGAGCCGAAGGGTCCCGATTTCAGCGTGGCGTGGATCGAGAACCGCCGGCGCGCGGGCACCTGGCCGCTGCATATCGTCGATCGCGAGCTCAACGGCATCCACGGTCTCGCCGTGGGCGACGTCGATGCCGATGGCCGGCCCGACGTGATCGCTGGCAGCATCAGCGGCCCGTTTTTTCCGAACAGTGTCTCCTAGTTTTCGCTCGCGGAGAAAGCCGCCGCGCCCGCCGCGCGCCACGTGGTGACCGCAGGTGGAGCCGATGGCCGTCCCCACTATTTGGATTTCGCCGATCTGAACCGTGACGGCCGCGGCGACATTTTGTTGGGCGATTCCGGCAAGGGCACGTTGACGTGGTGGGAGCGCGGCGTGAACGACGCGGCGCCGTGGACGAAACATGTGATCGCGCAGGAGAAAGGCGCGACGAACATCAAGGCGGGCGACATAAACGGCGACGGGCGCGCCGATGTGGTCGGCGCGTGTGGCCACGGCAAGGGCGTGTTTTGGTTCGCGGGGCCGACATGGACGAAGCACGTGATCGACGCGGACCTCGCGACGCCGCACGCTCTGGCCGTGGGTGATTTTGATGGCGACGGCGATCTCGATGTCGCCGTCGCGTCCTATACGGCGTTTACGGTTCGCTGGTATGAGAACGACGGTCGCTGTGGCTTCACGCCGCACGACATCGACGTCGGCCACAAACAGGAAGCCTACGATCTGAAAGCCACCGACCTCGACGGTGATGGTCGCACGGACTTGATCCTCGCCGGTCGCGAAACGCGTAACGCGGTCGGGTATTTCAACCGGAAGTAGAGCGGCGCCAGCGGACACTCGGCGGTTAACTGCGCTGGCGGTAGCCGTCGCGCACGGCCGTCGTGCGGCGGTGCATCTGCTCGCCTTCGAGGGTGCCCACCAGCACGTCGGCCGGTGTCGCGGCGTTGCCACTGCGATAGGAAATCATCCAGCGCTCGGGCTCATCGTCGTCTTCGAGAAAGATTGGCGAAATAGAGCCAAGAATCAGGTGCCGGGCACGCAAGGCTTCGGGATAGGCGTAGAGCGCGCCGACAGAATACCCCAGCACGACCTTGCCCGCCGTCTGGGCTTCGACCAGGGAAAAGATTTAGGTCGAGTCGAAGGGTGGGCGATGGCCGGGCCACTCGAGACGGACAAATTCCGTTTACCAGCCACAGGTGTCTACGAAGCCGACGAACGGCTTGAATCAGCGCTCAGCGCCCGGCATCGGCGGGACAATCGTCAATAGAGGCATGGCGAAAACGGGTGGTGGCGCGTCGGAAAAGGTGAAACCGGGGTGAGAAAAAATGCCGAAAAGGCCGACCACGCCTTTGCCAGCGACCGTTTCGCCCGCGGCATGCTCGTGGGCTCTCTCCTGCAGCGCGTGCGGCACAATTGGACGATGCGGGCGACGTAGGGTCTGAACTCGCGTGCGTGCGACCGAAGATTTACCGCTCAAGGTTGAACGTTTCCCCTGCCGTCGGAGGGTTTGGCTCCCCTTCGTGCCGCCGCATTGTGCGCAGCATTAACGTTGAGGTCCCCGATGCAACGGCCGCGGCCGCCAAGCTTACGCCTGAAGAGGCGCGCTTGTGGCTCGCGTTTTCGCTTTATCGCGAAGGCCGCCTGTCGACGGGCCCGTGCGCCGAACTGGCCGGACTAGATCGGCGTGCCTTCTTGGATGAACTCGCGCGCCATCGCGTTGAAGCGCCGTATGCAGTGAGCGATTGGGAGGCGGACGTGGCCACATTGCAGAAGCTGGGGCACCTGTGATCGTCGTTGGCGATGCCTCGGTTTTGATCGCGCTCGAGCGAATCGACCTGTGGTTCATGCTACCTCTGCTCTATGGAGAGGTGCACTTGCCGGCTACCCTTTGGCGCGAAGTCGGTTTCGTCGATGCGCCCCCCGGAAGAGTCGCCCCTCTGGTTGGTGCGCCACGAGCCACGCGAAGTCGCGTCTATCGCATCCGACGGCGGCCGTCTCGATCCGGGCGAAGCCGAAGCCATCCAACTCGCGCTAGATCTCCACGCGGAGCTGTTGCTGATCGACGAATCGGCCGGGCGCAGGGTCGCGCGACGGCTGCTGATTCCGCATACCGGAGTCCTCGGCGTGTTGGCGGCGGCGAAACACCGGGGGTTGATCCCAGCCGTGGCACCGCTATCCGAAAAATTGCGCAGCACCGGTTTCTGGATCAGCGGCGACCTCATGGCGCGCGTAGTGAAGGACCTTGGCGAGGTGTCTCAAGGGCGCTCGACCTATTTCATCGGCCTATGCGGCGTCGGCGCCCAGGTCGAAATCGTGAGGCGTCGCTGAAAACCCCCCAACGGTCAAGGATTCGAATGCTCATGCGTCGCGAAGAAATTTCCCGGAAGTTTAACCGCTCATCGTCGCTCATTTTCGCTCATTCGAACCGCACAAGAGGGGCCGCGCTTGGCGGCTCAGGCAAAGCACGTACGGCCTCGACGGCCCTCGTTTCCGGAGAATCAGCGCAGATTAGGGGGTCCACTCTCTGCGATTTTCCATGGGGAGGTAGGGCGCGCGGGGCGTGGGTGACACTGGGGTGGCGTGAGTGCCACGGTCCGGGCGAATAAACCCGCGCCTCTGGCAAATTCTCGGCGGGCGGTTTTTTAGAAAAAAGTTCGTCAGATTGGGGTGGATGGCGGAGTCATTTACCGAAGCGCCCCTCTTCCGTATGTTAACCCCGCCGTCGTCCTCTCCCCGTGAATCGCATGAAATTTTCATGCAACTGCTCGCGCGGCACGAGCCGGTGATTCGTGGCTACCTGCGGTCGCTCGTTTCGCGGCCGGCGGATGTCGATGAACTCATGCCGGACGTCGCGCTGGTGGCATGGCGCAAGTTTTCCGAGCTGCGCGAGCCCGAGGCCTTTCCCCGCTGGGCCTGCGTGATTGCTCGCTACGAGGCGCTGCGTTTTCACCGCGACCGGGCCCGCGACCGGCTCGTTCTGGACGAGGCGGTGATCGCCAAGCTCGCTGATGAAGGTGCCGGCGAAACGCCGCTGCGGGCGCGCCAGATGGCGGCGTTGGAAGTGTGTGTGGAACGTCTGCCCGCCGAGCGGCGTGAATTGCTTCTGGCGTGTTATGCGACCGAGATGGCGATCAAGGATGTCGCGGCCCAGACCGGCCGCACGGTTGATGGACTCTATCAATTACTGCGGCGCATCCGCGTCGATGTGCAGCGCTGCGTCGAGGGCACCCTTAAACAAGAGACATTATCATGAACACCGATCATTCCCCACTGATCCTCGCTTATCTTGACGGGACGATTTCGGGCGAAGAGCTGGCCCGCCTCAACGCGGTATTGCTCGAGAGCGCCGACGCGCGGGCCCAACTGCGTTCCTTGGCGGCGACGGATGTGCGTCTGCGTGAGCTCGCGGCCGACGCCACTTGCGCTGCGCCGGTGGGGCCGAGGGCGCATCAGCCCCGGCTTGGGACGACGGTCTCGTGGCTCGACCGCGTGTTGCTGCGCGGCTGGCGTGCGCCGAGCGCGGCGGGATTGGCCATCGGTGCGGCCTTCACGTCCGTTGTCTGGGCCTACGTCGCGCCGCCGGCGGCTGAAGCGATGCAGCATTTGGCTACGTTGGTCGCCGACAGTTTTGAAACGGGTTCGCGGCCGGGCAGCGAGGGCGTGCCGCAGGCGTTCGGGACGTGGGGCGGCGATCAGGCGGAGCTCGCGACGGCAGGCGCAGGCGTCACGCCTCGCACTGGCCTGCGGATGCTGCGGCTCCTGCGCTCCGACTACGTGGGTGAGAATTCGGTGCTCAGCCATGTGGGCGATCAGCTTCAGATCATCGACCTCGCGGCCTATCGCGACGCAATCGAGACCGGGCGGGTCGTGGCGCATGCCGAGGTGTGGTTCAACCAAGTGCCTCCGGGGGCGGGGGAGGAGTTTGCGGGTGGCGTCACGTTGTTTGCGTTTGCCCGCGATCCGCGCGACTACCGCAGCGAGACGTGGAATGTCTGGTATGAAGGCCATCTCGGCCTCAGCGGGCAGCAGCAGCAACGCACCGATCGCGATCCGGCGACGTGGGAGCGCGTGTCCACCCGTCTGCCGCTGCCGTCGGGCACGCGGTTTCTCGTGGTCCACATTCGGGTCAACCGCACGAGGCCGGAACCGACGGCGACTCCGATTACGTTTGCCGGCTCCTATGTTGACGACGTGAAAGCGGAACTGCTCCTACGTCCGGCCGCCACGGTCGCTGCGGAAAACGCCGCGCAGTGACGCGCCGCCCCGCGCGCGTCACGCTCTCCTGATTTTCAATTTTTGCTTCCACCTCAAACCCCACATGAAAACTAACCGCTTCTCTTCCTTGGCCGTGCCCATGTTGCTCTTGCCCATGGCTGCTCTCGCGCAAGCCGTCCCTTCGCCGGCTTTGGCAGCCGCGCCGGCGGAACCGAAAGCCACCGTTACCCTTTCACCGTTCGGGGTGTCCGAAGACAAGGATCAGGGCTACGCCGCGTCGCACTCGCTCGCGGGCGGGCGCGTGAACACCGAGCTCATCAAGACCCCGGCCGATGTGACCGTGCTGACGAAGGAATTTCTCCGCGACATCGGCGCGCTCGATTATCTCGACGCGGCGCCCTACATGACGTCGATGAGCCAGACCTCGCCCGTCGCGACGACCGACTTCGGTCACAACCAGTCGATCTTCCGGGGACTGCCGGCGAGCGTGCAGATGAGAAACTACTTCCGGGTCACCCGGCCCGTCGACGGCTACATCATCGAGCGGCTCGAGGGGCTGCGCGGTCCGAATTCCCTGCTTTTCGGGGACGGGGCCATCGGCGGCGGCCTCAACACGATGACCAAGCGCGCGCGGACCGGAAAGAGTTTCGGCGAATTTACCCTGCGCGGCGATTCGGAGGGATCGCGCTACGGTGCGCTCGATGTGAATCGCGCGCTCAATGCGACGACGGCCGTGCGCGCCAATATCTTTGGGCAGCAAGCGCTCTATTGGATCGAGCGGAAATTCGACAACCGCAGCGCCGTGGATGTGGCCGCGCTGCATCGGCCTTGGGCGAACGGCGAGTTGCGACTCGAGGGCGAATACGGGAAATCCTCCACCAACTATCCGGCGGCGTTCTTCCGTGAAAGCTACACCAACTACAACGGCGTCTACCGCGTGACCGCACCTTTGACCGCGGCGCCCGCCGGCACCGGCATCACCCGGCTCACTAACGATACGCTGATCTGGAGCCCCAAGCAGAGCGGGCGCGTGCAAAACCTCCTGAACTTCGGCCGCACCACCGGAACGAATCTCGCGATCGGGCCCGAGGTGCGCGCCGCCGTGCCCGCGGCCGTATCCATCCCCCGCAACCAAAATTTCCAACCCCGCAACAACACAGGCGACATCCGACACTACCTGCTGAACGCGGCCTTCGAGCAACAGTTCAGCCGCGATTTCGTCGCCGAGTTTGCCGTGCAGTTCGTGCAGAACGCCCGTCACGCCCGGAATCAGAGGTGGGACGGTGCCTTCATCGACGTGAACGCCGTGCTGCCCGACGGCACCCCGAATCCCAAGGTCGGCAAGACTTACGCCGAGACGCCGTGGCGCTGGTATAAACAGGACACCGATCACTTCGATCTGCGCACAGCGCTCGCCTACAAGCTGCCGGTGCGCGGATGGAACCAGCGGGTGAACGCGTTTCTTTTCCGTCGCCGGGAGATCACCGATTTCGAGACCTTTGTGATTGGCCGGAACAACAACCCGGCGAGTCCGTTGATCAACGCGACGGTTAACGAGCCGATTTTCCGCATCTATTGGGACGACCCCCAGACGCGATTTGTCCCGCCGCCGGACGATGCGGTGAACAGGTGGGAGACCCTGCGCACCACCGACCAGCGCGTGATCCAGACCATCGCGAGTGCGCAGGTCGCGACGGTCGCGGAATTTTGGAATGACCGCCTCAGTGTCGTCGCCGGCGTGCGACTGGACGATTACCAACAGCGTCAGCGCGACGGTGCGGCGCGTGACCTCGCGGGCCGTTTCACGACGCAAACCTGGCAGGAAGCGGCGGCCCGTCCGCTCACTTCCTCGGGTGGATTCGTGTTTTTTCCGATCCGATCGCTCGGCGCTTACGGCAACTACGCCGAGACCTTCAACCCCGCGACCAGCGGCGGCCGCGGCCTGAACGGCGAAGTGTTTGGCCCGACCCGGTCGCATTCCTACTCGGGCGGCGTGCGCTTCCGCCTCGCCGGTGATCGAGTCGTGGGCTCGCTCGGCTACTACACGATGCAGGAAAAGGGGCGCCTGCTCCAGTATCAGTCCGCCGCGATCAATCGCATCTGGACCAACCTCAACAAGAGCGAGCTCCAGGTCGATCCGGCGTTGACCAACTATCGCGATAGTCTCGATTACGCGGGCAGCGGCATGGAGCTGGACCTGACCGCCAATCTCGGGAAAAATCTCCGCCTGCGCGGCAATATCGCCAAGCCGCGGACCGACCAAACCAACACTGTGCCCGGCCTGCGCACCTACTACGCGAAATCCATCGCCGAGTGGCGGAGAGGCGCGGCGGACACCGCCAATCCCAACCGCACCCAGCTCGTGACGGACATCGCCTCCATCGAGACCACAATGAGCAACGCGAACGAAGGACGGACGCTCAACAACACCCCCGACTACACCGGCAGCGTGTTCGCGATGTATTCCGTGCCGGCCGGGCGGCTGAAGGGCCTCCGCTTCGGCGGTGGGGTGGCGTGGCAGGGACGGAGTATCATTGGCAACGAGATCAACCGCTCCTACGACTATATTTACCGCGCAGGCTACCACACGGTTAACCTCTCGCTCGGCTACGCGCTCCGACTCGGCAATCGCCCCATTGATCTGCAATTCAACATGACCAACCTGCTCGACTACGCGGAGCCGATCTACACCGGCACGAACACGTTTCAAAACCGGACGCTCCGCACGAGCCTCTACTACCTCGACGCCCGCAAGGCCGCGCTGGCCGCGACTTATCGCTTTTGACGGCCGTGGGCGAATTTGCGGAACTTCGGGCACGCCGAATGAACCCAACCCTCCTACTGCTGATCGTCGTTGTGTATTTTCCTTGGACGGGAAGGTGCGCCGAAACGCCGGCCGGCGGCTGGCCGTTAAGTGAAGCCGAGACGAACTACGTTGTGCGCCCGGAGCACGAGCGGCGGCCGGGCGTGGCGGAGAAAAAACATCAGCCCGCACTGTGGCCGGTCACGCCAACGGCCGGGCATTGGGGTGGGTCGAAATGGCTGGAGGCCCACGCGAAACTGGTCGAGCACGTGCGGGCCAACCGCGGGCCGATTGATGTCCTGCTGGTGGGCGATAGCATCACCCAGCAGTGGGGCAGTGTCCTGGAGCGCCAGCCGCTCAATGCCGCGTGGCAAAAACAGTTCAGCCGCTACCAGACGGTCAACCTCGGCATGGCCGGCGACAAGACGCAGAACGTCCTGTGGCGACTCGACCACGGAGGGGTAGCAGGGCTCCGGCCGCGCCTCGCCGTCCTGCTCATCGGCAACAACAATATGTTTTACACGCGCGAGACCGGCGTCGCCGCGGCCGCCCAGGGCATCAAAGCCTGCATCGAAAATCTACGCGCTAAGTTTCCCGAGGCCGAACTCGTCGTCGCAACGATTTTCCCCGCCCACGCTCCGGGGCACGCCTTCTACGAGGACATCAAGCAAACCAACGCCGCGCTCCGCGCCATGAAGCTCGAGCGTGATCCCAAGGTGCACGTGATCGACCTCTGGCCGGAGATGCTCGAAGCCGATGGCACCCTCCGGCGCGGGCTCTTTCACGCGGACAACATTCACCTCACGCAGGGCGATGGCTACGCGTTCTTCGCCGCCCAGCTGCAGCCCGTGGTCGCGCGCCTCCTTCGATGACCCCGTTTCAATCCGTCGGATGTCACGCCGGGATCAAGCCGCAGGGCATCGGACCGATGGCTCCCGAATTCGCTCGGATTTTCCGGGGTATCGTCCGGGCGTTGCCGGTGTCGGCGGTGCTCCTCGGGGTCGGGGTGACCGCGGCGCCGGCGGCGCTTTCCCCCCGGCTCGCGGACTTTTTCGAACAGCACTGCTACAACTGCCACGATGCCGACACCAAGGAGAGCGGGCTCGATCTCCTGACGCTTCCGTTGCAGCTGTCCGCGAGGGAGAACTTAGCCCGCTGGGAAAAGATCCACGACCGCATTGCCGCCGGCGAAATGCCGCCGAAGAAAAAGCCGCGCCCGCCGGCTGCGGACGCGAAGGCGGTGCTGGCCGAACTCGACGTCAGGCTGGCCGCCGCCGATACGGCGCGGCTCGCGCAGGAAGGCCGCGTGCGGATGCGGCGGATGACGCGCAGCGAATACGAAAACACCCTGATCGACCTGCTGGCCCTGCCGCGGTTGGACATCCAAGGCCTGCTTCCGACCGACGGCACCGTCGCGGGCTTCGACAAGATCGCGACCGGCCTCGATCTTTCGCCTGCCCACCTTGCGGCGTATGCCGAGGCCGCCGAGCAGGCGCTCACCGCGGCCATCGCCACGCGCAGCACGCCGCCGCCGGTGTTCAAGAAACGCATCTATCCCGCGGGATTGTTCAAATTCGGGGCCAACCTAATTCACGGGCAGTATGTGCTGCTGAAGGACCAGCAGCCGGACCCGGCGCTCCCGGTGCGCGGCGGGTTTGAGGACAAGCGGGGATTTGTCGATTTCAGAGGGCCGGATCTCGAGGAGCGGCGTCAGCAGTTAAATGAAATCAAGAAAGCGCAGAGCCGGAGCGCGGTCGGACTGCTGAATCCCAACCTCGCGGGCTACGAGGCGGCGATGAATGTATCGCCCCTCTACGCGGGACACTATCGCCTGAGGCTCTCGCTGTGGGGATTCCAATGGAACCAGGGCAAGCCGGAACCGTGCGCCGCGCCGCAGGCCGCCGTATTGCGGGCGCACGCGGAGGGGAAGCAGCAGGAAGGCGGGCGCCTGCTGCGCGCGTTCACCGCGCCATCGATGCACTCGAGCGAGCAGGAAATCACCGAGTGGCTCGAGGCGCATGAAAGCATTGTGTTCGATCCGGTGTCGGTGCCGTGGATCGGGCTGCGCATCGGGCAGATCGCGGGGCGTGCGGCGAAACATGTCGGCCCCGGCGTGGCGCTGGATTGGTTTGAGATTGAAGGGCCACTGAATCCGTTGTGGCCGACGGAGAGCCATCGGCGGTTGTTCGCCGACCTGCCGATCGCAAGGCTGGCCGCGGGCGCAAATGTCATCCCACCGCGGCGCGACGCCGTGCGCGGGATCGGGGGCTACCTGCCAAACTTCTACACCGACCTCCCGCCCGACGAGAGCACGCCTCCGCTGGAGACCGTGCAGTCGGCGCAGCCCGCCGAGGATGCACGTCGGTTGCTCGCGGGATTCCTACCGAGGGCGTTTCGTCGTCCGGTGGACGCAAGGGAAGTCGCCCCCTACGTTGCTCTCGTGCTGAAGCGACTCGCGGCGAAGGACTGCTTCGAGGACGCGATGCGGCGCGCCTACATCGCGGTGCTCACGTCGCCGGAGTTCCTGTTTCATCCCGCCGATGCGTCCCGCGCGCCTGCGCCAGTCTCGCATGTGAAACTGTTCACGTTGGCCTCGCGCCTTGCCTACTGGCTCTGGAACGGCCCGCCCGACGACGTGCTCCTCGCCGCCGCGCACGATGGCTCTCTGCAACGCGCCGCTGTGCTGCATCGCGAAGTGGACCGCCTGCTTGCCGACTCGCGCAGCGAGCGGTTCGTCCGCGACTTCGCCGACCAGTGGCTCGACCTCCGCCGCGTGACCGAGACCACGCCCGATCCGCAGCTCTATCCCGAGTATCGCTTCCTGCTGCACGAGGGCTTGGTCGCCGAGACGCGCGCGTTCCTGCGCGAACTCATCGCCCGCGACGCGCCCATCTCCGCGCTCGTGCGGCCGGGCTTCGCGATGCTTACGCAGCGCCTCGCCGAGCACTACGGCATCGCGGACGTGACCGGCGTGGACGTGCGACGGGTGCCTTTGCCCGCGGGGAGCCCGCGCGGCGGCCTACTCGGTCAGGGGGCGATCTGGAAACTCACCGCCAACGGCACCACGACGTCGCCCGTGAAGCGCGGCGTGTGGGTGATGGACCGTCTGCTCAACGACCCGGCGCCGCCTCCGCCGCCGAGCGTGGGCGCGATCGATCCCGACACGCGCGGCGCCACCACCGTCCGCGAGCAGCTCGATAAACATCGCAACGACGCCAGCTGTGCCGCGTGCCACGCGAAGATCGATCCCGCCGGCTTCGCGCTCGAGAGCTTCGACCCCGTCGGTGGCTTTCGCACGCGCTACCGTTCCACCGGCAACGGCGACGCGCCGCTGGAAAAAGAACGCGTCGCGTGGAAGGTGAACTACACGCTCGGCCCCGCCGTGGACCCGAGCGGCGCACTTTCCGACGGACGCGCCTTCAACGACGTTAACGGCCTCACCGCGCTGCTCGCCCAAGATCCCGCCCGCCTCGCCCGCGCCTTCGTCGCGCACCTCAGTCGCTACGCCACCGGGGCGGAGGTCAGCTACGCCGACCGCTCCGAAATCGCACGCATCGTCGATAGCACAGCGGCGAAACAACACGGCGTGCGCTCGCTCATCCACGCGCTGGTCGAGAGCAGACTCTTCACTCCGGGAAATCCGTGAAGCCATCAACACACCTCTTCCCACCGCAACCCGCGCAGCGTGACGGGCGAAACTTGCCGGGGGCACCAACCGTTGGAAAACTTCGGGTCGGCTCGTTCCAAGGGTTGGAAACATCCACTGGGACGACTGCCAATGACGGGATTGGACGAATCGAATGAAGACAGCAGAAACAACCATAAAGAAGCTCACCCTCCTCACCGCCCTGCTGCTCGCGCCGCTGGCTGCGCTCCACGCGGCCGTGCCCGGCGCCAAACCCGCTTGGGGCGATCAAGGAGATGGCACTTATCGCAATCCCATTTTGTGGGCGGATTTCAACAACCCGTGTGTGTTCAAGGCAGGCGACACTTTCTATCTGACCAGCGCCTCGCATCAATTTATGGGCATGCCGTTGCTGGCGTCGAAGGATCTGGTGAACTGGACGCACACGAGCCGCATCTACTCGCGCCTCGGTGCCGTTCATGCGGACTTCACCTTTCCGGGCAAGGCGTGCTCCGCCGGATCGCAGGATGGCGAGATCGGCTTCTTCCGCGGCACCTATTACATGTTCAACTGGAGCACGAAATACCGTGGCTTTGTCAGCAAGGCCCCTGCGCCGGAAGGACCGTGGAGTGCTCCGGTGAGCTTGGTGGAAAAAATCGGGGGCGACTTCGAAGACCCGTGTCCGTTTTGGGATGACGATGGCAAGGGCTACCTGTTTCTGGTGGGCAATCCGGGGGCGCTGCGGATCTTTCGCCTGAACGACACCTTTGATGCCATCGTGGACCAGGGCACCGTCTTGATCGACGACATCCCGCCGAAGGGGCCGCAGGTTTTTAAGCGCAACGGCTATTACTACATCTCCGTCGCCTCCACGGGTAAGAACAAGGACAAGGCGCAGTATGTCTATCGCTCCAAGTCGCTCTACGGCCCGTATGAGCAGCGAAAGCTCTTCCACGCAGGCAAGGCCGACCTCAACGCCGCGCAGGGATCGCTCGTGGAAGTCGGTGGCGGCCGTTGGGCGTTCCTGCACCACGACTACAACCTCTACGCCACTTATGGCCGACGTCTCTACCTTCAACCTGCGGGCTGGACGGCCGACGGCTGGCCGTGGATCGGCGTGGATACCGATGGCGATGGCCTCGGCGAACCCGTGGGCCTTACCGAGCCTTACGCCAAGCCCGCGCTGCCGATCCAACCCATCAACGCAGCGGACCCATCCGATGATTTTTCTGCGACCACGCTCGGCGGTCAGTGGGCCTGGAATCACGACCCCGACGACTCGCGTTGGTCGCTCACCGCGAGGCCGGGACACCTTCGCCTGACCGCGCGGCATCTGAATACCCAAGGCGGCGTTTCCCAGTTTGGCCGCACGAAGGTCATCCATCGCGAAGACCATCTCCTCTTCGCCTACAACACCGTCGTCCAGCGCCTCTACGGAGCCGAGTCCGCCATCGTGACGAAGCTCGACACCGCCAACATGATCGAAGGCCAACGCGCCGGCCTCTGCACGATGATTGACGACTACACGTGGATCGGAGTCGTCAAAGCAGGCGGCGTGAAACGCATCCGTTTCGCCAAAGGCACCGCCACCGCTGGACCCGGCGCATCCACCGATGGACCCGAACTCAAACAAGACGCCATCTGGCTGAAACTCGAACACCGCCGCTACAAGGGCTCGATGTTCTACAGCCTCGACGGCCAGCACTACAAACCACTGGGCGACCGCGACTATCCTTACCGCACGGCATGGTATGAAGGCACCAAGGTCGGCTTGTCCACTTACAACCTGTCATCGGAAGCAGAAGGAGGTCACGCAGACTTCGATTTCCTCCACCAATCGCACGACGGGCCGAGGACGGCCCGCAAACCGTGACGTTGAGCATGCTCCGATCATCGCAACCATTCAGTCCACCCAACGCCATGAAGCATTTCATTCTCTCCCTGCTCCTGCTGACTAGCATCGCCCACAGCCATGAACCCGCGGCGCCCGCGCCCAAAGGCACCGGGCTCAAAGTGCTGGTGTATTCCAACACGGGCTACTACCGCCATCCCGAGATTCCGAAGATCAATCGCTGGCTCGTGCTCCTCGGACACGAAAACGGCTTCGAGGTGGACGTGACCGAGCATTGGAAGGACCTGCGTGCCCGGGAACTCAGCTTCTACGACTTGCTGGTGCTGAACAACGCCAACGAACTCGACAAGGTGCTGCCCGAAGAGCAGCGCAAAGCCGTGGAGCAGTGGTTTGCGAGCGGGAAGAAAGGCATTGTCGGCCTGCACGCCGCGCTGGTGCATCAGACGAAATGGCCGTGGCTGAATGCGCTCGGCGGTTGCGACTTCAATAGCGACTCCGACTACGCCAAAGCCAAAGTCATCGTGGACCCCGCCGCCAAGAATCATCCGGCCGTCAAAGGCCAGCCCGCCGAGTTCTGGATCGAGGCCGACTGGACCAATCACGACCGCCCCGTC
>SYGN01000196.1 GCA_005799525.1 Opitutaceae bacterium
GGTGGCTCGCGCTTTGGAGAAAAATCCTCGCGCCCAATCCTAACTGCAATGCAGTCGAAAATCGTCCGGCCTTCGCTTAGCGCGCTAATCGAAAAATTACCTCAAAATCGCACTTCTATTGCATGGATACGGCTAAGCTGACCGAGAGAAAGCAAACGTGCCTCGGCAAACGCTGCAAGCGTCGATCGCGTCTTGCAACGGAAACTCCACCGCCGTGCGGCGGTCAGGGATGCACCATCAACCGGACGCACTAAAAAAAAGACGAAGCAGCCGAAGCCAACGGCCGCACCGGGTCCAGTGCCGACCTCGGGCCCGCGCTCAGAACGCCCCCTTCACGCCGAAATTCCAGTTGGCGCCGTATTCCTGATACTGGCGAAGAATCCGCTGGCGGCGCTCGGCGACGCCCGTCGGCGTATCGAACCAACGGAGCGGCTCTCCGGTAATATTGCGGCCTTGCACGTAGAGCGTTGCGCGGCGCGTGAGTTTCCAGTTGAGCGAAGTATCGAACTGCAAGACGGCTTCGCGGAAGCGTCCATAAACCCCGTCGGCCCGCTCGTCCGTGAAGACGCCGCCGAGCGAGCCGTTGAACTTTTTGAAGGCGTAGCCGAGGCGACCGGAGAGGCGGTGGGGTGCCATGCCGTTGCGGCGCTGGCTGGCGTAGGTGCGCGAGTAGGAGAGGTTCACACTCGTGCCGCGGAAGAGCTCGGGCAGGAAGCCGAAGGTCTGGTTGTAGGAGAGCTCGAGGTTGCGGAAGCGGCGGGTCTCGGCGCTGTTTCGCGTCGTGCGAAACGTGTAGGTTTGGAGATCGGGATCGTCCTCGCCGAATTCAGAGGCCGAATATTCGAAGGTCTCGCGCAAGTTGCGGATGTCGTTCTGCGAAACCTGCAAGGTGAGCTGGCCGGGGGCGCGGTTGCCAAAGTAATGGGCGAGCCGGGCCTGATAGTTCTTCGAGTGTTCGGGCTCGAGATTGGCGTTGGGGGCGTCCACGCGCTGCACGTCCTCGAGGATGTTGTAGATCCCCGTCAGCGAATCGACCGGCGGACGGGAAATGGCCTTGTTGAATCCGCCCTGAAACTCGAAATTCGAGGTGAACCGATACTTGAGCAGCGCTGACGGAAACAGATTCGCGTAGTCGCTGGTGCGGACGGCGCGGGGCTGGCTGAAGTATTGATATTCGAGGCCGGGAATCGTGGTCGCGCGCCCGGCGGCCGTGATGGGAAACCCGGCGGCGAGAACCTCTCGGCGCAGGCGCGGGTCGTATTGCACGAAGCGGTTTTCCGTCTGCTCCATGCGCAAGCCGGCGCGGATGGTCAGGCGGGAGACCGGGCTCACATCGAGCTGCGTGTAGCCAGCGGTGACGGTTTGACGGAAATTCCGGCGGTTGCCAATAAACGCGGTGTAATAGTTGTCGACCGTGGCGACGCGCACGAAGTCCTGCGGTTGCGATTGGAAGAGTTCGCCGATGCGCTTCCGATCGGCGCGCGGGAGATTACCGGTGACGCCGTTGATATTCGTGAACGTGAGCGCATTCGTGGTGCCGGTCTCAAAAGGATGCACGGCGACGTAGCCGAGATTGGCCCAGTTGCCATTGGCCGTGACATTGGGAATGCCGGTGGCGGCATTGATACCGGTGAACGTGTCGCCGCCCGCCCCGATATAGCGCCACACTTCCCACGGTGCGTAGTTGTTATTTTTGCGGTTTTCCTCGGTCCACTTGCCGCCAAACTTGAGCACTGAGGGGAAACGACGGAGGAGCTGGAAGTTCCACTTGGCATTGGCGGAGGCGAGGTAGATTTCGGTGATCCAACGGCTATCGGCGCTCGCCACCCGGGTGCCGCCGGTCCAATTCGCCAGATCAAAGGGATCCGGTCCCGAGGTCTGGCGGATGGTCCACTCGTGCGAATCGGCGCGCGGTCGTGTGGCGGTCCAATCGACAGGGATCGAGAGCGACTCGGCCTGAGAAAACCCGCGTTCGAGGGAGACGTAGCTGTTGACCGCGCGGGAGTAGTTAAAGCCACCGTCGATGAGCACGGAGTCGAGCTTGTATTCGAACTTGGGCGAGACGGTGCGCGTGTAGTTCTCCAGCGCGGCGGTGCCGCCGCCGTTGTTGATCGCGGGGACCGTATTTTGCGCGGTGCGCCGGGTGGAAATGCTGAGCAAGCCGTCGCCGCCGATCGTGGAGCGGCCGTTGTTGACGTTGGCGTTGGAGTTGGCGGCGACGAAGGTGAAATTACGGTTCCAGAATTCTCCCTCGACATAGGTGTAGACCGCGCTGAGCGAGAGCACGAGCCGGCGCGTCGCTTTGAAATCGGCGGAGAGTGAAAACGCGTCCTTCGCGATCATTTTCGGGCCGTCCTTGAAATCAAGCTGCCGGATGACGAGCGGGCGATTGTCCGTAACGTTAGCAGTGTTCACGGTCGTGCGGTTGTAGTCCTGCGTGAACGAATACTGCTCGGTGTAGGAATTGGCGCGACTGGCCGTGAGCATCAGCCCGAGACGCTGGTTCAGAAACGACTCCGAGTATTCGAGCTGCGCATTGGGCCGCCACTTATACCGCTCGCGCTCGGCGGGGCCGAGCGTCTTGCGGAGGGTGAATTCCTCGGCATTGAAATTCAGGCTAAAGTTGTAGCCGACAGTGCGGCCCTTGCGATCGAAGGCGCGGCGCGTGCGCATGTTGATCGTGCCGGACGGCGAGTCGGCGTCGGACTCCGCGCTCGTCGTGCGGCTGATCTCGATCGATTCGATGCCGGTGATGAGAATGCTCTCAAAGCTGGTGGCCCGGGAAGCTTCCCCGCCGCCGCGATTGGAATCGGCGCTGGCGGTGCGCATGCCATCCACGGTGACGCCGACATACTGCCCGTCCATGCCCCCGAGCCGCGGGCCGCGTGCTTCGGACTCGACGTGGTCGATGTCGACGCCGGGAAGGTATTTCAAAAACTCACCCATGTTGCCGTCGGTAATATCGCCAAAGACATCGGAGGAAACCGAGGTGGTGATATCCATGTTGCGCCGCTGCGCCTGCACGGCCTTGGCATTGCCTTCGCGCTCGGAAGAAACGGTAAAGGCCTGCAACTGCACGGCGCCATCTTTCTTGTCCGCGGCCGCTGCGCTCGTGAGATTGATCTCCCGCGCCGCGATCTGGCCCGGCGTCACCGTGAAGGATTCGTTCACCGAATTGTAGCCGGTATAGTTTACGACCACCGTCGCCGCACCCGGCGCGACTTGGGTAAACTGAAACGAGCCGTCACTCTCCGTATAGGTGACTTGGCTCGTGCCCTCGAGCCGCACTTCGGCATTGCGCACGTATTCCTTCGCGACGGGGTTGAAAACGCGGCCCTGCACTGAGCCGGTGCCGGCGGTTTGCGCGGGCAGGGATGCGACGGCCGCGAGCCAACAGCCAGCTAACGCGATGAATTTCTGCCAGTGCGGCAGCGGAGACGGGGTGGGAAAGTTCATGGAGTTGGGTCGGGAGCTGAACGTCGCCGGAGTGGCGCACGAAACCACAGGTTGCAGCCAGAGCTCCGGCTCCAACGAGAAGGAAATCGCACCCCTCCGCAAGCGCTTTGGTGATGGCCCATCGAAAACTCGCAGAGCGGGCGCGAGTCAGCCCGGCGTTCCGCCCTTCGCGGCTCGACTCTCGCGTGTGCCTTCACCCGAGATCACGGCCGCCACCCGAATCCAAAACACCCGAATCCAAAACGCGGCTTTGCGCTTCGTGAACTTTCCCCCACAGTCCTCCTTTCCATGTCCGCCGATCTCACCGAGCTCTACCAGCAGGTCATCCTCGACCACAACCGCCGCCCGCGAAACCGCGGTAAGTTGCCCACGGCCAACCGCGTCGCCCACGGCGACAACCCTTCGTGCGGCGACCAATGCAGCGTGTACCTGCGCATGGACGGCGATCGCATCGCCGAAATCTCCTTCGATGGCTCCGGCTGCGCTATCTCCCAAGCCAGCGCCTCTCTCATGACGACCCAGGCCAAGGGCAAAACGGGCGCCGAAGTCCACGCCCTCTATAAAAATTTTCACAACATCGTCACCACCGGCAACGCCCCCGAGGAAATCAGCGACCTCGCCGCCCTCGCCGGCGTCCATTCCTTCCCGGCCCGCATTAAGTGCGCGACCCTCGGCTGGCACGCCGCCCTCGAGGCGATGAAGTCCGACCCGATGCCCACCACGACCGAGAGCCACCTCGATTAGCCAATCTTTCTCGTTCTCGTAATCTTTCTCGTTCTCTCAAAAAGACGGGAGAACGGTTACGAGAACGAAGAACGAGCACGATTCTTCACATGCCCTCCTGGAAAAACGTCCGCGCCGACTTCCCGATTTTGCACCAGCAAGTCCACGGCAAGTCCCTCGTCTATCTCGACAACGGCGCCACCGCACAGAAGCCGCGCGCCGTGATCGACGCGCTCGTCCACTACTACGAGCACGACAACAGCAACGTCCACCGCGGCCTCCACGCGCTCTCCATGCGCGCCACCGATGGCTACGAGGGCGCCCGTGCGCGCATCGCGAAATTCATCAACGCCACCGATCCCGCCGAAATCATTTTTACCCGCGGCACCACCGAGAGCATTAACCTCGTCGCGCGCAGCTGGGGCCAAGCCCACCTGAAGCCGGGCGACGTCGTCCTCACGACCGAGATCGAGCACCACTCAAATCTCGTCCCTTGGCAACAGGCCGCGCGCGCCAGCGGTGCGACGCTCAAATATCTCCCCGTGCTCGGCGCCGACGGCGAGGGCGGCCTCGATCTCGCCGCACTCGACCATCTCCTCACCCCGCAGGTGAAGCTCTTCGCGTTCACGCATATTTCAAACACTCTCGGGACGATTGTTCCCGTCGCCGAATTCTGTCGCCGCGCCCGCGCCGTCGGTGCCGTCACCGTGATCGATGCCGCACAATCCATCGGCCACGCCCCCTTCGATGTGCAGGCGCTCGGGGCCGATTTCGTCGCCTTCTCGGGTCACAAAATGTGCGGCCCGACCGGTATTGGCGTGCTCTACGGCCGTCGCGCCCTGCTCGACAAACTCGCCCCCGACGAGACGGGCGGCGGCATGGTCGTCAACGTCACCTACGAAGGTGCCACGTGGAAGCCCATCCCCGAGCGCTTCGAGGCCGGCACGCCCAACGTCGCCGATGCCATCGCACTCGGCGTCGCCTGCGACTACCTCGACGCGCTCGGTCGCGAGCCCATTGCCGCGCACGACGCCGTGCTCGCGCGCGTCGCGATGGAAAAACTCTCCACGCTCCCCGGCATCCGCATCATTGGCCCGCGCGTGGGGGCCGAGCGCAGCGGCCTCGTGAGCTTCGCCTTCGCCGACGTGCACGCGCACGATATTGTGACCTTCGCCGATGAAGACGGCGTCGCCCTCCGCGGCGGCCACCACTGCAACCAGCCCCTCATGCGCAAGCTCGGCCTCACGAGCACGACCCGCGCGAGTTTCTACCTCTACAACACAGAGGAAGAAATCGACCGCCTCGTCGCCGCCCTCCGCCGCACGTTAAAGTTTTTCGCCGGGGGCTGATTGTTTTTTCGCCAGCATGGCCGCGATGGCGCGCAGCTCTTTCACCGCGAGCAGGTCTTTTTCGCGCCCGACAGCCTCCTTCGCGACGATCAGGTCTTCGAGCGAGATCAGCAAAATCATCCGCCCATAAAGCGGAATTTTGATCGCGCGCTCTTTGATCCGTGCGAAATCACCCACTCCCAATACCGAGGTAAGCACGTCAATGATCCCATGGTCGGTCTCGAGATAGAGATTATTGAGGGCGACGCCTGCCCCAGGGTTATCGAGAAAGGACAGTCGCCGGTGCGTTTGACGGTGCACCGGATGGAGGTCGGCAAATGCCGATCTGATTTTTTCGACGCTGTCCGCCGAAAGCACCGCGCACACGTCGACATCGTCCGTGATCAAGGCCGAACCGTGCAGCGTTCCGGCAAAACCGCCGATGACCACAAACTCGATACCCGCATCAGCGAGCCGGTTCAGCAAGACGTGTAGACTGTGCATAATAGTCTCGTCCGGCTTTTCTCAGCTGCAAAGCAAATGCCAACGCTCCCTCGTGTCTCGCAGCTCTGTCATCGTAGGTGAGTCGCAAGTTCGAATCCACCAAACTCAAATCGAAGCCGGCTCGCTCGGCCTCCTCGATAGCTTTGTCGTCGCAATTCATTTCTCTAAATCTGTTCACGACGGCCACGCGCGCAACGAACATTTTTCAGCGAATCATCCGCATGGGTGCAATGCGAAGTGAAGTCAGCGTGCGAGAGAAGGCGGGAGCCTGACGGAGAATGATCGTTTGGGGATGAGCAGGTAAGTGACGAAGGCAGAAGCCACAGGGTTTGAGCTA
>SYGN01000197.1 GCA_005799525.1 Opitutaceae bacterium
AGCAGGGTGCGGTCGACTTCTGCCGCATCCGCTCCTATCTGGGCACGCTGCAGAAAAACCAGCTCAACCTCTTCGACGGCATCGTCCAAGGCTTGGCCGGTCAGCCTTGGCTGCCCTCGAATAAACCGTCAGCCGCCCCCGAGAAAACGGTCTCCGCTCAGCCGCCGCAAAAAATAGCCGCCTGAGCAGTTACTTTTCAGGTTGTATTCAGGTGAGCATTTCGCGGACTAGGGTTTGAGCCTCGGTTGAGCCTCGGTCCATGACGCGAATCCCACCCGCCCACGCTCACTCGTTGCTCAACCACAGCGCACAGCCGAGCGCTGACACGAATAGTTCGGGTTCGACCGGCAGCTTCGCCCCATGTCCTTCCGAGGCGAAAAACCGTTCGTGGTCGGCCAACTGCTCCCACGCACCCGCCACCGCGCCGGCGACTCCTGCGCCCACGGGAATCGTCACGTCACCCAGCGTGGGGTTGACTGCAAACAACAGACGCTCCGCGCCCTGGGAGCAGTCCGCGTTGTAGATCACCGCGAACGCCGGCGAACCGGACGCGCGGAAAAATTGGAAGAAGCCCTCGCTCGGCCTCGCGCCGTGTCGCAGTAACCGCCCCGTCCCACTCCGGCGAAACGCGATCCAGTCGGCGAAATACGCGTGCGTGCCGAGATGCCGATAGAGGCGCCGGTAATCGAGCGCGTTCAGATCACCGCGCAGATAGGTGTTATTCACGCCGTGCTTGGACCGGAGAAAATCCTGCCCAGCCGCCAGCATCGGGATGCCGAGCGACATGAACAACAGCGCGGCCATCAGGTGCGTCCGGCGGCGGTCGTTGGCCGTCGGCATGAAACCGTTGGCGTTTTCGTTTTCGGTGATCATGTCGATCCACGCGCGGTCGTCGTGCGACTCCGTGTAATTCACCGTCTGCGCCGGCCACTTGGCAAAATACCACGGCGAGCCGCGCAGAAAATACTCCATGCGTTCCGCCGTCCCACCGCCCCGCACGTAGTCGCGCACAAAATCGCGGTAACCATCGTTCCACGACGCCCAACCAGTGTCACGCAAAGCCCCCGCGATGTGACCGCGAAAACTCCACGGCTCCGCGATCAGAATCACGTCGGACTTCACGCGCTTCAGCGCCACCTCGATATCCCGCAAGACATCCGCGCCGATGAGCTCCGCGAGGTCGAAGCGAAATCCGTCCACCCCAAACGCCTCGATCAGGTAAACGCAACTTTCGATGATCAGGCGTTTCGACATCGCGGAACGCGCCCGCAGATCGTTCCCGCACCCACTGAAATTGGCGAGGTTGCCCGCGGCGTCTTGTTCAAAATAATAAAGACGGTCGATGAACATCAGATGCGCCGGCACGCCGACGTGATTATAGACGACATCGAGCAACACCGCCATGCCGCGCCGATGAAACGCCGCAACCAATTCCTGCAACTCGCGCACACCTGACGCGCCTTCCGGCACCAGCGCGTAGCCGCTCTCCGGCGCGAAGTAGTTGTTCGTCATGTACCCCCAGTGGTAGTCCTCCGCGGCCACGTTGTCGCACGCCTGCACCGGCTGCAGTTCCACACAGTTCACCCCCAGATGATACAGGTAAAAATCGGGACTATCGACCCACTTGCGCAGACCCGTGAAGCCGCGTCGTTCCCCGGGCAGCGCCTTCACCGGGGCATTGGCCGCGAGGTCCCGCACGTGCGCCTCGGCAATAATCAGGTCGTGCCACGCCGGTGTTTTAAAGGACCGGTCGCCCTGCCCCACCCATGCGCGGTCGAGCACCACGCCCGGTCCATCGTGATGGACCGTCGCGAGCGCGTAGGGATCGAGCACCCGCATCTTCGGATCAAATTTTCCCGGCCCGGCGCGCACTCCATCCACAGCATACCAGTAAAACCAGCCGTGCAGATTGCGCCCGAGCGCGACTTCCCAGACACCCGCCGAACCGTCCGCATCGGGCCGCCGCACCAACGGAAATTCTTGGATCTCGCTCTGCTCGCCCGGTGCGTGACGCAGCGCAAGGGTCACCCCGCGCGCCCTCGGCGCAAACAACCGGAACACCGTCTCGTCCTCCCGCACCAACGCCCCGAGCGGCAGATCGGTTTTCAACTCATGAAAGAAGACTCCCGGCACCAGCGGCACTCCGACCTCAGCCGTCGCCTCGCTCGTCCCCGCCCACGCCACAGTCAGCGCCTCAGCGAGATCGAGCGGCTGCGCCAACGAAAAACGCCACAGATGTCGACCGGTGCGCGCCGGGTCGATCACGCGGTTCATATTACCGTCCCGGTCGCGCACTCCGTTGGGTACGTCGTCCGGCAGACTCAGCCAGTGATATTCACCGGTCACAAACTTGAAGCGCTGTCCCGCCGGTTCCAGAAAACGCGCCGCGGCGCCCCGCCATATTAACACGTGCTCGCCATCGAGTTTCTCCGGCCGCAACCGCCAAGCCTCATTGCCGACCGCCTCCTGCCAGCCATTAAAATCTCCCGCCACATATAATGTGTCGCGCGTAAGATCGATTTCGGAGCCATGCTCCGGCGTGAGCGCAAACACCATCTCCCCCACTCCATTTACAAAGTAACGGTAGCTGCAGGCGGCCATCAGGCCGGTATCCGCCGAAAGTCCCGCCGGCGAGGGACACTGCGCCCCGAGCGTAAAACGCGGATGCACCTTCGCATTCCAGTCGCGGTCCAGCTCAACCACACCCGTGGTGAGGGATTCGAGCCACGCCCGGACGATACGATGCGAAGATTCTGCCATGTGGAGCGCAAAGCTTTCTCCGCACCCTGCGTGCGACAAGCGGGAAAGCGTCGAGAGAGGACGATCGCGACAATTCCTCCGGGAAACCAGCCCCGACCTCCCCGGCGTCACGAGTCCGTGACGGTTGATTTCCCGACGTGACATTTCGCCTTCCACGTCCTCCCGTTCGCATCCATCTGATCTGAGCAGTCCCTCACACCCGTCTCGTCGTCGCCGCAGCCTCGTCCCTTTTTTCCGTGAAAACTTACTCCTCCGCCCTCGCCCTCGTCGCCCTGTTCCTGTCCGCCGTCACCGCCCTCGCGACGATCAACCCGGCGCTGCAAATGCAGACCGGCAATCCGAGCGCCGCCGCCACCGATCCGATCGCCAACCGCACGAACTTCCTCATCCAGCGCGCCCAATACGCCTTCGGCTACAACGACACCACCCGCGAGCCCAACTGGGTCGCGTGGAATCTCACCTCCGGCGACGTCGGCTCCAGCGGACGCTCTCCTGATTTTTTCCAAGACACCACCCTCCCCGCCGGCTTCTACCCCGTGCTGCCGACCGACTACAGCGGCTCAGGCTACGACCGCGGCCACCTCTGTCCTTCCGGTGACCGCACCGTCACCCGCGCCGACAACGACGTCGTATTCTTCATGTCGAACATGATGCCCCAGGCCCCCGACAATAACCAAGGCGTCTGGGCCAGCTTCGAAACCTACTGTCGCACGCTCGCCGATACTGGCAACGAGGTCCTCATCGTTGCCGGCCCTGGTGGATTTGCCGGCTCCACCATCGCGAGTGGTGTCTCCATCCCGGGCTTTACCTGGAAAATCGCCGTCGTCGTCCCCCTCGGCGCCGGCACCGCGCTGAGCCGCATCACGGCCGCCACTCGCGTGATCGCCATCAAGATTCCCAATACCGCCGGCGTCCGCAGCAACCCGTGGCAACAATACGTCACCTCCGCCGCCCAACTCCAGACCGACACTGGCTACACGTTTTTCACCGATCCCGCCCTCGCCGCTGTCGCCGCCGCCCTCCGCGCGCGGGTTGACGGCCAGACCGCCACCGGCGCTCCCACCATCACCACGCCGCCCTCGACCCAGACCACCGCCGTCGGTGGCAGCGCCAGTTTTTCGGTGGCCGCGACCTCGAACCCCGCCTCCACCCTCACGTATCAGTGGCTCAAGAACGAAGATACCATCACCGGCAACACCTCCGCCACCACCGCCACGCTCACGCTCACCAACGTCCAAGCCGCCGACGCCGAGATTTACACCGTGGTCGTCACCAATCCGATCGGCTCCGTCACCAGCTCTGGCGCCGCCTTGGTCATCACCGGCCTGCCACCCGTCATCGCCACCCCGCCTGCCTCCCTCACCAAAGTCGCCGGCACCACCGCCGTGTTCACCGTCTCCGCCACCGGCTCCCCCACCCTCGCCTATCAATGGCGCAAAGGCGGTACCAACCTCACCAATACCGCCAACATCACCGGCGCCACCAGTGCGACCCTGACCGTCACCAACGTCCAGGCCGCCGACGCCGCCACCTACAACGTCATCGTCGCGAACCCCACGCTGCCCAACGCCACCAGCGCCAGCGCCACCCTCACCGTCACGGCCGCCGCCCCGACCATTACCCTCCCACCTGCCACCCAGACTGCCGTCGTCGGCAACCTCACCACGTTCACGGTCATCGCGACCGGCACCGCACCGTTCACCTACCAATGGCGCAAAGGCGGCACCCCTGTCACCAACGGCGTCACCGGCAACGGCTCCACCCTCACCGGGGCCACCACCGCTACGCTCACAATGACAAACACCCAACTCACCGACGCCGGAAATTTTGACGTGGTCGTTGCAAATGGGCTTAACCCCGACGCCACCAGTGCAGTGGCCGTCCTCACCGTCACCGCCGTCGCCACACCGAGCACAGTGGCATGGAACTTCGGCGCCGGCGCCGGCACTGAATCCGCCGCGCCCACCAGCGGTCTGCCCGCCGACGTGACCGGCGGCACCGTCACCTCGGGCAACAATAACGGCACCCCGACGCTCGTCACCGCCGTTTCGGTTGCGAATACCTACAGCGATTTTTCCGCTGGCAACAACGCCGGAGTCGCCGCCCAGATCGGCGCTCTGAGCACTGCCGCCGCCGGCTCGGCATTCTTCGAATTCACCCTCACCCCCACCGCCAACAAAAAACTGTCCGTCTCCGCCTTCACCTTCGGGTCCCGTAGCACCAGCACAGGCCCCCAAGCGTATTCAATTTTCTCCAACGCGGACAACTACACCACCGCAGTCGCCACGGGCACCCTCAGCGCCACCAGCGTGTGGGCGCTGCAATTACCGGCCTTTACCACCGTCACCGGCACGACCGGCGCCGCCATCACTTTCCGCATCTACGGTCACAGCGGCGCTGGCAGCCCCGCAGCCAACACCGCCAACTGGCGCATCGACGATCTCAAGGTCACGCTCAACACGGCCGCAGGCGCCCCGCTCATCCCGGCGGTCACCGCTACCACCCCCGTCACCGCCGCCACCGGGGTCGCCGGAAATACGCCGATCACCGTCACCTTCAACCAATCCGTGGCCGTCGCTACCGGCTGGTTTACCATCAACAGCGCGCTCACCGGCGGCATCGCCGCTACCGTTACCGGCGGCCCGACGACCTACACGTTTACGCCGCCCGTCAACTTCACCGACAATGACACCGTCACCGTCACGATCGTCGCCGCCCGAATCGCCGACACCGCCACGGACATGCTCCATCCCGCCGCGAACACCGTGTTAACCTTCACCACCGCCGCCGCCGTCGCGCCCACGATCACGACTGCGCCGACCGCGCAGACCGCCAACGCCGGCACCAGCGCCACCTTCACGGTCGTCGCCAGCGGCACCACGCCCTTCTCGTATCAGTGGCGCAAGAACGCCGTGAACATCACCGGCCACGCTTCCGCCACCACGTCCACGTTGATTTTCCCCAACGTCCAGGCCGCCGACGCCAGCGCCGGCCCTTACGATGTCGTCGTCACCAATTCCGTGAGCAGCATCACGAGCGCTGCCGTCGCGCTCACCGTCATACCCACTGCGCCCACGATCACCACCGCGCCGGTCGCCGCCACCCTTCTCTACGGCAAAAACGCGACGTTCACCGTCGCCGCAAGCGGCACCACCCCCTTCAGCTATCAATGGCGCAAGGGCGGCATCCCCCTCGTCAATGGTGCCGTCACGAACGCCGCGACCGTCTCCGGCGCGACTGGTGCCACCCTCACCCTCACAGCCATCACCACCGCCGACGCTGGTAACTACGACGTGATCGTGACCAACTCCGTCGCCTCCGCCACGCCCACCACCGCCGTCGCGCTCACCGTCACGCTCCCTCCCGCCGGCCCGCAGACCAACTACGCTGGCGGCACCTACGTGCAGAACTTCGACGGCCTGCCCGCCACTGGCACGTTTACCTTCACCGGCCCCGGTCCCTACGCTCTCGAAGCCGCTCAACCCAACGGCGTCGGTGCCAGCGGTCTGGCTGGCTGGAGTTTTGCAAAAGGCTCCGGCTCCGGCAGCGTGGCCCTCTTCAAATTCGACAACGGCGCCAGTAATTCCGGCGCCACCCATGCCTACGGCACCACCTCCGCCCCCGACCGCGCCCTCGGCTCCCTCAGCAGCGGCACCTTCGCCGCCCACTACGGTATTTCATTTGTCAATACCACCGGCCAAACCCTCTCCGCGTTTACGCTCGGCTACACTGGCGAACAGTGGCGCCACGGCGGTGCCCTCATCCCGAACAAGCTCGCCTTCTCCTACGCCACCGGGGCGATCGATATTAACACCGTGGCCACCGGCGGCTTCACCGCCGCCACGGCTCTCGATTTCACCGCCCCCATTTTCACCGCCACCACGTCCTCCCTTGACGGCAACCTCGCCGTCAATCGCGTCGTGATCGCCCCCGTTACCATCACCGGCCTCACCTGGGCTCCCGGCCAAACTCTCGTCCTCCGCTGGACCGACGTCGACGACGCCGGCAGCGATGACGGCCTTGGAATCGACGATCTCACGTTCAGCGCCGAGATCACTCTCACCCCCGGCAAACTCGCGCAGTCGATCGCCTTCACGTCGACGATCACCGCGCAGCTCTCGACCGCCGGCCCCTTCACCCTCGTCGCCACCGCGACCTCCGGCCTCCCAATGACCTTCACCCTCGTCTCCGGTCCCGCCACGGTGAGCGCCAACACGCTTACCCTCACCGGTGCCGCCGGCACCGTCGTCGTCCGCGCCTCCCAAGTCGGTAACTCCTCCTACAATGCGGCGGTCCCGGTCGACCTTTCGTTCGCGGTTGCGCAGCCTCCCTTCTCCTACGTCACGCCCCGCATCACCACGCACCCCTTCCCGCAAGTCGCGCAAACCGGCGGCACCGCCGCCTTCTCCGTCACCGCCACCGGCACCCCCGCACCCACCTACCAGTGGCGCCAGAACGGCACAGACCTCGCCGGCGCCACCTCCGCGGCGCTCACGCTTGCCAACGTCCAATCCACCGACGCCGGCGGTTACGACGTCGTCGTCACCAACATTGTCCGCTCTGTCATCAGTTCTCTCGCACGCCTCACGGTGAACCCCACCGCGACCGCGCCCGTGTTCATGCGCCAACCCGGCAACGTCGTCGCCCTCGCTGGCCGCAGCGCCACGTTCACCGTCGCCGCCACTGGCGCGCCCGCGCCTACGTATCAGTGGACCAAGCACGGAACCGCGCTCACTGGCGCCACCGCCGCCACTCTGACCATCGCCGATCTCCGATCTTCAGACTCCGGAGCTTACTCCGTCACCATTACCAACTCCGCCGGCACCGTCACTTCCTCGACCGCCACCCTTCGCGTAATCGCCCGCAGCTACGCGGGCACCTATATCGGCACCATCCCCGCTCGGGGCGGCCCCGGTGGGTCGACCGGCGGTACGTTTGCCCTTTTGGTAAACGGCGAAAACTCCGGCGTGCTGCTCGCCTTTGAACGCATCTCCGCTTTCCTCGACGACCTCCCGTCCGGTGGCTATTTCGCTCACACCGTCACGTCCATCGCCCAAGGCTTCTCGATCAGCGATAGCGGTGCGTTCGATTTCACCGCAGCGGCTTACCGCCCAGCGGCCGCATCCACCGGCGGCGTCATGCCTGTGCCGGCGCCTCCTGCCACCACCACGTCCGCCCTCATGATCCGTCCCGTCTCCGTTACCGGCAGCATCTCCGAGAGAGGCGCGTTGAAAGGCATGATCGCCAGATCGTCATCGTTGAGTGCACAGAAATCTACCGACACCGGTTCCGCCCCCGGCTTTGCTGGCTTTTACACCGCAGGTAGCTCGTCCAATTCATCTCAACTGTTTGCGATCGTCAGCCCCGACGGACAGGCCGTCGTGGTCGTACTGTCCAACGACAACCCCGTCGCTGGCGCCCCCGCTTCCTTTGCCGAAGGCCTCGGGCGCAATCGCCTCGCCATCGTCCTACCCGATCGAACCTTCGGCGTGGACGCCGGCACCGGCACCGTGGATTCCCTTGGCCGTCTGTCCATCACCACACCCACCGCGCAGGTCCTCGTCGTTGTCCTCGCTCCCGAAACCGGGGGCATCACCGCCACCGTCACCACCGCCGCGGGCACCACCACGACGTTCACCGGCTTCGCCGACAACTCCGCCGCCCTCGCCCAGCAGCGTATCGTAAATCTCTCGACGCGCACCACCGCCGGCAGCGGCGACCAGGTCGCCATCGTCGGCTTTGTGATCACCGGCCTCGAATCGAAACCGGTCCTCCTCCGCGCCGTCGGTCCCGCCCTCCGCGGCCTCGGAGTCACGACTGCCCTCACCGCGCCCCGCCTCGAACTCCGCGCCAACGGCGTCCTCCTTGCGACCAACACCGGCTGGACCACCACTGGCAACGCCGCCGAGATCGCCAACGCCGCCGCCCGCTCCGGTGCCTTCCCCCTCGCCGTCGGCAGCGCCGACTCGGTGATCCTCACCACGCTCGCGCCCGGAACCTACAGCGCCCTCATGAGCGCCTCTGATGCCCGATCCGGCGTCGGCCTCGTCGAGATCTACGATCTCTCCGGTGGCTCCCTCGCGCAGAAGCTCAGCAACCTCTCCATCCGAGCCGCCGTCGGCACCGGCGAGGGCATACTGATCTCCGGCCTCGTCGTTGGCGGCTCCGCGCCGAAACGCGTGCTCATCCGCGCCGCCGGCCCGTCACTCACCCAGTTCGGCGTCACCGGCGCACTCCCTCGCCCGACCCTTTCGCTCTTCTCCGCCACCGGTGCCGTCCTCGCGCAGAACTCGGGTTGGTCCACCTCCGCCGATGCCGCCTCGATTGTCGACGACGCCGCCCGCGTGGGCGCCTTCGTGTTCGGTGCCACGAGCGCCGACTCGGCGCTCATCCTCAATCTTCCCTCCGGCGCTTACACGGCGCAGGTCACGGGAGTAGCCGGCGCGACTGGCACCGCCCTCCTCGAAGTCTACGAGCTCCCGTAAACGAACCGCGCCGCCCTGCGCGCGACGTGTGGCCGCGTTGTTCGCATGGCTTGCGCCCCTCGAGCTTTTTTGCGGCCATCTGCGCCGTCGTTGGTAAAATTCCGCCGTCTCAATGTCCACACTCACTTCACGTCTCTGGCCCATCGCCGCGTTGCTCGTTCTGGTCGGGGTGCTCGCCGTCACCCTCCGGCGCCCGCCAGCACCGCCGCCGTCGGCCACAGATGGCGCAACCCCTACACCTACCCCGCCCACGCCGCCGTCGGCTTCCGCCCCCACTCCAGCGGACCTCCCTCGTGCCCTTGGCACCCCCGATCCGCGCACCCGCGCCCAAGAATTCGGCACCACCTTTCTGGCGCTCCTCGCCCGCGAACCCGAACTCGCCCTCGCCCACGTCCGCACTTTGCCGCCCGGACCCGAACGCACCCCGGCCCTCATCGCCACGCTCGACGCGCTCGCCCGCTCCGCGCCCGAACGCGCCCTAACACTCGCCCGCGAACTCGTCCGCACCCACGACGAAGCCAACCTCTACAGCCTGCTCTTCGACCGCTTCGCCCGCGAAGAGCTCCCCTCGGCGGTGCAGCGTCTCGCCGCCGTGCCCCCGGGTCTACCGCGCGAAAATGCCCTCCGAGCGCTCGCCGATATTTGGGCCACCCGCGACACACCCTCCGCCTTGGCCTGGGCCCAGAACCTGCCTGACCTCGCCGACCGCACTCCCGCTCTGGAAACCACGCTGCACAATGTGCTCGCCCGCGATCCACTCCAAGCCATCGAGCTCGCGCAGAAAATCCTCACCGGTCCGGCGCTTGATCGCATCGTGCTCGCCTCGCTCCAAACCCTCACCGCCACCGATCCTCAAGGTGCCTCCACGCTGGTCCCACTCCTGCCTCCCGGCGAGACCCAGACCTACGCGGCCGTCGCCGTCGCTCGTGCCCTCGGAGCCAAGGACCCCGACGCCGCGATTACCTGGCTCACGACCTTGCCCCCCGGCCAAGTCCAACGTCTCGCGTTGAACAATATCCTGACGGAGTGGGTCCGCCGCGACGACACCGCACCCGCGCCCTACCTCGAAAAACTCCCGCCGGGGCCCGGCCTCGATTCCGCCGCCACCCACTACGCCGGACTTCTGGCCGCACGCGCCCCCGCGCGTGCCCTCGCGTGGGCCCAAAATGTCGCCCACGAATCCACCCGCCAAGCCGCGCTCGTCTCAGCTGCTTCGGCGTGGGCCCAAAGCGAACCTGCCGCCGCCACGCTCTGGGCCACCGCGCAACCGACCGGAGCCCTCCCGCTCGCCGGCCTCACCGGTCCATTCTCCTACTGGCTGCTCCACGACGCCCCCGCCGCCCGCGCGTGGCTCGCCACCGCCCCGCTCCCGCCCGAAATAAAAGCTAAGCTCCAACCCAAATGACGCCGTCACCGTAGCCGTCGCCGTAGCCCTGCTCGTAAGAGCAGGGATCGTCCTCCTCCCCGCCTCGTCTCCTCGTCCTCGTCTCCACCTGTGTCCGCCCCCGAAAAAATTCTCGTCGCCATGTCCGGCGGCGTCGACAGCTCCGTCGCCGCCCTCGTCCTCCAACGCCAAGGCGTGCCCATCGTCGGAGCCTACATGAAGACTTGGATCAACGAGGATGAAATCATCGGCCACTGTCCGTGGCAGCAGGACATCGACGATGCCCGCGCCGTTTGCGACCGCCTCGGCATCGAGTTCCGCGTCGTGAATCTCATGCAGGAGTATCGCGAGCGCGTGGTCGCGTATCTCCTCGACGGCTACGCGCAGGGCCTCACGCCGAACCCCGACATCATGTGCAACCGCGAAATTAAATTTGGCGTGTTCCGCACCTATGCGCGCGATCACGGCTTCACCGCCGTCGCCACCGGCCATTACGCGCAGCGCATCTCCATCAAAAATCAAAAATCGGAAATCGAAAATTCCTGCTACGCCCTCCACGAAGGTGCCGATAAAAACAAAGACCAATCCTACTTTCTCGCTCTGCTCTCACAGGCTCAGCTCGCCGACGCCCGCTTCCCGATCGGCCACCTCCCGAAACCCGAGCTCCGCGCTTTGGCCCGCGACGCCGGCCTCAGCACCGCCGACAAAAAAGACAGCCAAGGCATCTGCTTCATCGGTGAGGTAAAGATGTCCGACTTCCTCCGCGCCTACGTCCCCGACGCCCCCGGCCCGATCATCCGCGCTCACGACGGGCGCGAACTCGGCCACCACCGTGGCCTGCATTTCTACACGCTCGGCCAACGCAAAGGCATCGGTGTCCCCTCGAATGCCGACCACCAAGCCTACGTCGTCGTCGGCAAACGTGCCACCGACCGCGCCCTCCTCGTGGCCTTCGATCACCCCGATGCCCCCGGCCTCTTCCAACGCGAAGCCCGCGTGCACTCGCTGCAGTGGAACACGCCGCCGATCCTCACCCCGCGCCCGCTCGAAGCCCGGGTCCGCTACCGTGACCCGCGCGTCCCGATTGAATTTATCCCCACAGGCGGTGACACCGCGCTCATCACATTTCAGTCCCCGCAACGCGGACTCGCCAGCGGCCAGATCCTCGCGCTCCACGACGGCGAACGCCTGCTGGGTGGCGGAGTCTACGTGTAGGGACCTTGCGAGTACAGTTCTGGGAGTGGGCCCAACGACCGATCTATCCGCCGCCCTCCGCTTCTTCAAAGGCCCGCCCACTCCCCCGCTCCGCTCCCACGCTCCCCGTTGGCAGAAAAATTTCTACGACGACTGCCCACGCATCACCAAAAAACGGCGACCCACGGTTCCCCTCCATTGCTCTAACCCCTATCGCGCAAACCTCTTGGCGGCCGATGAAAAATGGCCGTGAGATCACTGCGCACCGGAAGACCGGCATTGGTTCGGCGGCGTCACCAACGAATCAGTCCCCATCCCCGCGTGACTCCGCTAGCTCCCTGGTAATAGGCATCAAGGTATCCCCATCAGCCAGACAGCCCGGTCGTCCGCGCCGCCTCGGCACATTGACGCGCCAATGCAGGGCCACCGGCGCCTCACTGCTCACTGCACGGCAGCGAACGCCAGACTCCCGGCGAAGGCGAGAAACACCACACCCAGCACGCGATCAATCCAGTGCCCCAACCGCAAAAATCCCCGCCGCACGTCCTCGCGGGTGAAGAAAACCGCGACCAACGAAAACCACGCCATCGTCCCCAGCGCCATCCACACGCCATAGCCCAGCTGCACGAGTTTCGGCGTCTGCGGACTCACGACCATCACGAACAGCGAAACGAAAAATAGCGTCGCCTTCGGATTAAGCGCATTCGTCACGAAGCCGGTCACAAACGCGGCGCGTGACGTCGGGAGACCCACCGCACCCGCTTCGCCACGCCCGGCGAAAACCTCCGCCCCCGTCCGGGGCTTCACGCGCAGTGACTGCAACCCCAGCCAAGCGATGTAGCCCGCCCCCGCATATTTCACCAAAGCGAACCACACCTCCGAGCTCTGGATCAGCAGCCCCAGCCCCAATAACGAATACCCGACATGGAGCAGAATCGCTGTACCGACACCCACACTCGTCCAGATCGCCGTGCGTCGCCCGAGCGTGAGGCTTTGCCGTAGCACAACCGCAAAATCCGGTCCAGGACTCACCACCGCTAGGAGGTGAGCGAGTGCGACCTTGGAAAACTCGACCCCATACTCGTCCATCGCGCCACGCTTCAAAGCGCGATTTCCGTTAAGCGGGGGTCCGTCGTCATTTTTTCGATCTGCTTGCCCTCCGCAAAAACCCGCACGGCCCGGTCATCGGGGAAATTCTTCTGTGCCGTCACGAGCACTGCGCGCGTATTTTCGGTGCGACCGAGCAGCGCCAACCCGGAGATCTGCTGGAGCAGCGGCGCGGTGTCCTGAGGGTCCGCCTTGGCGGTAGCTTGGTCGGCCTCGCGCGACGCCGAGGAAGCCGTGCGCGCCGCAACTTTTTCCCCGAACCGCGCCTCACTCACGAGCGTGGCGGCCTCTTTACGTTCCAGCGACGTCGGCTGCGTGGCTTTGCAGCCGCCCGCCACGAGCGAGGCGAGGACGGCCGGAACAATCAATGCGCGCGTCTTCATGATGATGACACCATAGCGCTACGTTGCCTGCCAGCCGTCAATCCCGGTGCGGATCGTAAAATGGTCGGTCCGCACTCAGTGCTCACCCTGCAGCACCGTCCCCTGTGCAGCCCTACCTGTCCGGCGGTACTCCTCGGAAAAACGCGTGGAGCTCGAACTTAACCCGCGGCGGCCGCGGCCACTTTTTCACCCGCCCGGAACTTGGCGACCCGCTTGAGCAATTCTTTCTTCATTTTTTCAAGTCCATCGCCGGTGAGACACGAAATTTCGATCGTCTCGGCTGTCTTGTAACGGGTCTTGAACTTCTTGAGCTCCGCCGCCGCCGCCGGCACGTCCATCTTATTGGCCACGACCAGGCGCGGTTTCTTGAGCAGTTTCGGATCGTAAAGCTTCAGTTCGTTGAGCAGGTGCTTGTAATCACTGCGCGGGTCGCGCGCATCCGTGCCGGCCATGTCGATCAGGAAAATCAGGAGCGCACAACGCTCAATATGCCGGAGGAACCGGTGACCGAGACCGCGATTTTCGTGGGCGCCCTCAATGAGACCCGGCACGTCGGCGAGCAAGAGGCGTTTCGTGCCCTGCACTTCGTCGGAATAGTCGATCACCCCGATCTGCGGATGCAGCGTGGTGAACGGATACGCCGCCGTCTTGGGCCGCGCCTTGGTGATGCGCGTGGTCAACGACGATTTACCCGCGTTGGGGAAACCCACGAGCCCCACATCGGCGATGCTCTTCAGGATTAGCCGATACTCACCGCGCTGCCCGTCGAGGCCAGGATTAGCCCGCTTCGGCGCACGATGCGTTGACGTTTTGAAATGAGTATTGCCCCAACCGCCGTTGCCGCCGTGGCAAATGACCACCCGCTGGCCGTCTTCCACGATCTCGGCCACCGGTTTTCCAGTCGCAAGGTCGATGACCACGGTTCCGAGCGGCATGCGCATTATGCACGGTTTCCCATCTTTACCGTGACAATCAGCTCCCTGACCATGTTCGCCACGCTCACCCCGCCAGTGCGGCTGGAATTTGTAATCGACTAAATTGTTGGTGTTTACGTCACCGAGCAGCACGACATCGCCCCCGCCGCCACCATCGCCGCCGTTGGGGCCGCCCCACGGCTCATATTTTTCGCGGCGGAAGCTGATACAGCCCCGCCCACCGTCACCAGCCGCCAATTTCACTGAGCATTCGTCGACAAACATACCACGACCATGCAGATGGCCGCACGTTTGCCAAGGGGCGTTCCTTCAACGGCCATGTTTCGTCAACGGCCGCCAAAAAAGGGCGCGACACGTTTGAAGAATCATGGTCACGCGAAATTTTGAGAGGGACGCATATATTTTTCGGCTTTTTATTACTCTGTTATATAAAATTATTAAATTTTCGCTCAAAATTCTCACCGCAACAGGGACAGCATCCGATCCACCGAACCAACCACGGCTGGATCGCGTGCAACACCTGCTCCCACGTAACACCAGAAGTTTTTTTTAGAGCGAAGGTAGATGACCAAGACGAAGAGGTAGGCG
>SYGN01000027.1 GCA_005799525.1 Opitutaceae bacterium
CGCCCTCCACCGAGGGCGGGCTTGGCTTCGATCTCAAGTGGAACATGGGCTGGATGAACGACACGCTTCGCTATTTCGCGAAGGAGGGTGTCGTTCGCCGCCATCACCACAGCGGCCTGACGTTTGGTATGTTGTATCAGTATACCGAAAAATTTGTGACGGTATTTTCCCACGACGAAGTGGTGCACGGAAAATCCTCGATGCTCTTTAAAATGGGCGCTTGGAACATCGCGGAAAAAGCCGCGCACCTTCGCTCGCTTTACGCGCACATGTGGGCTTGGCCCGGCAAGAAGCTGCTTTTTATGGGCAATGAGTTCGCGCAATCGCGCGAGTGGGCCCACGACCGCAGCCTCGACTGGCATCTCTGCCACTATCCCGACCACGAAGGGGTGCGACTGTTGGTTCGCGACTTGAACAAGCTCTACACGAGTGAGCCCGTGCTCGGCGCCAATGATTTCAATCCGCACGGTTTCCGTTGGCTTTCGTGTCACGACTCGGACGCCAACGTGATCGCCTACCTTCGCTCGGATGCGGCGGAGTGCACGCTCTTCGCCGTCGTCGGTCACTTCGGGGGCGCGACGCGCAACTACCGCATCGGAGTTCCGCGCCATGGTTTTTGGTGCGAGGTCTTGAACACTAACAGCGAATACTATGGCGGTAGCGGCCTTGGTAACGACGGCGGGCGCAAAACCGAGGACGTGGCGCACGACGGCTTCGGTCAGTCGTTCAACGTGACGCTCCCGGCCCACACGACGGCTGTCTTTAAATGGATGGCGTAGCGTTGGACTGGTTTCTCGCCCGAGTTATTTTTTCCCCGCCTTCGCGTAGTCCTCAAAAACGACCGTCATCTCGGCATCGAGTGATTTTACGAGGAAAGCGCGCCCGCGGAGGTGGGTTGCAACCGTGAGCGGCAGGCTCGGAGTGCTCGCCGACGGAAGGCTGTAGGTCATGACCGTTTTCATCTCAACGATTTTCACGCCAAACGTCGGGCTGAATTCGCCGATGCTCGCGATCTCGAGCAACTCGATGCATTGGGTCGGTTTATCCACCACGAGAGTCACGCGGAGAAACGCGGCCGTCTTGTCGCCAGCTTCGCCGGGTTTCAGGCGACAGCGGTAGGTGGCGCGCGCGGGCGTTTCCGAGACGGTCTCGGGACGGGAGAGATCCAGTTGCTCGGTGAGCAAGGGTGCGGTGCGGTCGCTGGAGCGACGGGCGAGTTTTTGTTTGTAGTCGTTTTGTTCTTCGTTGCTCGGAGCGCGGCCGTCTTGCTTCAGCAACGTCCAACGGTCGAACTCAGGCCGTGCGGCGTCGAAGTGCTCCACGCGGCTTTGACCCTGCGCGTGCGTCGTTTGGGTAAACGACCAGCCACGGGGTGCGTCGGTGCGAAAGGTCTTGAGCGCGCTCGCCAAATCGGGCGGCACGCTCGCCAAGGTCGCGCTCGCGGTCACGCAGAGAAGAAAAAGAAAACGCATCGCGCCGAGGAAGGGGATGGATCGCGTCGGCGCAACCCCTCAGGCGGTGAACGGTGACGGTGGAGTGTATCGTGGGCGAAACGGGGGGCGGAGCGTTGGCCTCGGGTGAAGACTTCGAGCGATCCGATTTTCAACGAGTGGCGTGGCAGGCGATCTGGGGCTGGGCGGATCAAGCCAAGGAAAGAATGGTTTGGCCGCTCGCGGTGCCGCTGTGGCCGGGCATTTGGACCGTCTCGCCGACGCGTTTGCCGAGAAATTGACGGCCGAGCGACGATTGCGGGGTGAGCACGAGCAGGTCGCGGCCGGCGACGCGGAGTTCAATTCCGCCGGCCCGCGGGCCGAGGAAATACCAAGAACTCCGACTGCGCGGGCCGAGTTCGATTACGGCGCCGAGGGCAATGACGCTGTCCGGTGCGAAAGCGGGGAGGGGTAGGCCATCGTAGAGCGCGAGGCTTGTTTCAATTTCTCCGGCCAGCTTGGCCTGTCCTTCGGCGAGGTAGGCGGCCTCTTGGCCGTGAGTGTCGTATTTGCTTTCGGCCCGGCTCTCCTCGCTGATGGCCTCGTCGCGGGCCAATTGGGCGGCGCCGGCTTGGAGTGCAAGGGTGGCCCGGAGGTGCTCGAGAATGGCGTCGCGGATGGCTGATTTATTCACGCTAAAAAAATTTGAGTACAATGTGCCGCAATCGTTTTTTGACCTGCGGAGCACCACGGTGGGATGCAGGGTCCGCTTCGTCCAGCCCGGCCTGTCAGGGATTATTCTGCACGGCCCGAAAAATCAGCTTGATCGACTACACGGGAGGCGTCGGTAAGCGGGACGGCGGGAAACCCCGACGTTTCCAGATGTGTTGTCACGTATTACGTGACAAGTGGTTTCGACATGTTCTGAGAGGAACGAGACGGCGTAATCCGAGCGCGGATGGAGGATGGAATCGTTTGGCGAGACCAGTCGGAAGTCCGCGGGTGATGCCCTTGCCTTCAGGGCGAAGGCGACATTCCAGCGGACCGCAACGCCGGAACAAAAATCGCCAGATTGCTGCCGACGGCGCGACCCCGTGAATGGTCGGACGCGGTCGTGACGATGCGCCCAGTCCGCGTATGGGGATCTTGGAGTACCAGCGTGGTGGATCCGCCTCCGTCGAGGTTCAAGGCCTGTGCCGTGCGGTAGTCCTTGATCAATAAATCCGCCGCTTCCCCCACGGTCATCCCGGCGGAACCGCCGGCCTGTTCGACAGCCAGCAAGACCAACGTTTTCTGATCGGCCGTGATGCCGACGGCGGTGCGGGCGCGCGGGAGGTCATACCACGAGTGGTTTTCAGAATAGGTCTTCGACGCTTTCAGGCCGTCAGGCAGGTGGGAGTAGTGCGGGATGGTCTTCACTCCATCGGTGACAATTTGCGCGCTGCCGGAAAGCACGTTCCACGGGACGATCCGCGGTAAGCAGTGGCGGTTGTCCGCATAGTCCGGATCGCGGCGCACGAGGGTGACGCGGTTGGCTGCATCGATATTGAGGGCGGGAGCATAGGCCATGATCGCGTAGCTCTGATCACTATACGCGGACCCGACCGGTTGGGCTTCGAACGGCGAGTAGACTTTACCCTGCGAGGCGGCGAAGCCGACCACATTGGCCTCCACTTCGTCGGACGGGAAGGGCACGAAGAAATGAACGTTGAGAGCGATCTGCGCTTTTTCCTGCGTCAAGAAATCCAACGTGGTCTGCCTCACCGTATCGCGGCTGCCGCTGGGTGGCGTGAGTTTGAAGGAGAGGCCCGGGGTCGTGAGGTCCACCAGCACGACATGGAGGTGAACCTTTCGCGGGGACGCTTCGGATCGGGCGATGAGCGTGATACCAGCGAACGGCTGCGTGACGATCTCAGCGGCCCGGGCCATCAGCACCCCACTCACGCACAGAGTCAGCAGAAGGTGGCGTTGGTTTCGTATCCGAATCATAAAGCCCGAGCGTAGGAGGAGAATGGGCCGGGAGGCGAGGCCGCGCTGAATGTGAATGCGGCCGTGTTCGGTCACGGTGAGGCGGGTGCGAAACCGGGATTGAAATTCGCGCCGCGTTCGTTGCGGTAAGGTTCGCATGGTTAACCAAATCAAAAATGTCCAAGGCGAGCGCCTCGATTTTACGTTTCAGCCGGGGTCACCGGGTGCCACGCAGCTCGTCGTCATCGGACACGGCGTGACGGGGCACAAGGATCGGCCGTTTCTCGTTGCGCTGGCCGAGGGGCTCGCCGGCGCGGGAATTCCGGCGCTGCGGGTTTCGTGGTCCGGCAACGCGGGCTCCCAGGGGCGCTTCGCAGATTGCACGATTTCGAAGGAGGTTGCCGACCTCGGGGCGGTGCTGGATGCGTGCGCGGGCTACGCGGTGACCTACGTTGGTCACAGTATGGGTGGTGCGGTCGGCGTGTTGCGCGCGAGTCCGGACCGCCGGATTCGCCGGCTCATCTCGCTGGCCGGGATGGTGAACACGCGGGCATTTGCGGAGCATCACTTTGGCGCACTCACGCCGGGCCGTGATCTCATGTGGGGTAAACCCGGCTGCGTGCTCTCGCCTGCGTACATGGACGATCTTCGCCGTATCGGTTCGGTCGTCGGGCAGGCTGCGGAAATTGCAGTGCCGTGGCTGCTCGTGCACGGCAATGCTGATACGCTCGTGCCGTTGCAGGATTCGCGCGATGCGTTGGCCCGGGCTCGTGGGCCGACGGAACTTGTGGAGCTCGACGGCTGCGACCACGTCTGGGAACCGGGCTTCACGCCACGGATGGTGGCGACGGTCGTGGCATGGTGCGTGAAAACCGAGGTGGCTGGCACGGTCCTGCCCGCGGTGGCGCGGCGTCTCGCGGAGGCACCCGTGGAGACAGGCATCGGCGAGAAAGCGATTGCCGCCACGCGACATGAGCTGGCAGCTAGGGTTGATTTCACGTAGATTGAGCTCGCCTGCGTGCCGCTAGCCGACGTGCTTTCTTGGCAACATGAAGTCACCGATCAAACGTTTGCGGTGGGCAGTCGCCCTGCTGGTTGTTGGCACTGCCACGGTGCTGAGTGCCGGCGTTGAATCAGGGAAACCCGCGCCGGATTTTACTTTCACCGACCTCGCGGGAAAGACGCAGAAACTCTCCGACTTTCGAGGCAAGGTGGTGGTGATGGAATGGCTGAATTCGGCGTGTCCGTACGTGGTGCGGCATTACCGGAGCGGAAATATGCAAAGTACGCAGACGGTGGCGGCCGCCGACGGAGCTGTTTGGCTGCAGGTGAATTCCACGGCGATGGGCGATCTCGATCCGGAAAAATCTGTGGAGTGGCAGAAGAAGCAGGGCGTGGTCGCCACGGCCTACATTCGTGACCAGAGCGGGAAATTGGGCCGACTATTCGGCGCGCGGACTACCCCGCATTGTTTCGTCATCGGCCGCGACGGCACTCTCGCATACCAGGGAGCGATCGACGATCAATCGCAGGCCACCCAAGCAAACACCCCCGCTTCTCACAACTACGTGAAGGCGGCTCTGGCGGCCTTGAAAGCGGGCCTGGTGGTGGAAAAAGCGACGACCCAGCCCTACGGCTGCGGCGTCAAATACGGCGACGGCCGTTGAGCTTCGGCCTCACGGAGATTGAAAAATTCGTCGACCAGCACGCCTCCGATAAAAGCGGTGCCGCTGCCTACGCGCGAGGGTGTCAGCCCGAGCTGCGTCGTTCTGCCGACGGGGCTGTGGCCGACGATTCGCGATTTTCTTGTCCAGCGTTTTCCCGGTATCTCGGCCGAGACCTGGGCGGCGCGGATCCAAGCCGGCGAGGTGCGCGATGAGCAGGGCGTGACGGTGAGTGCGGAGCGCGCCTATCAACCCCATTTGCGCGTTTACTATTACCGCGCGCTGCCAGCCGAGCCGCGCATCCCGTTCGACGAAGTGGTGGTGTTCCAAGACGATTATCTGGTCGTTGCCGACAAGCCCCACTTTCTCCCCGTCATCCCGAGTGGTCGCTACGTGCAAGAAACGCTTTTGGTCCGTCTGAAACGGACGCTCGGCCTCGATAATCTCGCGCCGATCCACCGCATCGACCGTGAGACCGCCGGACTCGTGGTCTTCACGATTCAACCGGCGACGCGCGGTGTGTATCAAAACATGTTTCTCGAGAAGACCGTCCAGAAATACTACGAAGCCATTGCGCCGTGGCGGCCCGAGTTGGCCTGGCCTTTGACCTACCGTAGCCGACTCGAGGAAAATCCTGAGCGATTCATGCAGCTGCGGGAGGTCGCCGGCGAACCCAATGCCGAGACGCGAATCGAGCTGCTCGAAGTGCGCGGGGCCTTGGCCCGCTACGGCCTGTCGCCGATCACAGGTCGCAAACACCAGTTGCGCGCCCACTGCGCTGCGCTCGGTATGCCGATCTGCCACGATCAGATTTATCCGGTCCACCACGCGGAAAACACCGACGACTACACGAAGCCCCTGCAACTGCTGGCCAAATCAATCGCGTTTCCTGATCCGATCAGCGGTGAGCCGCGGAGTTTTACGAGCCCGCGAACGTTGTAGCGGACGGGCCGAGTGCCCCGGAGCAGGGCGGCATTTCAGATGGGTGGAGCGGGTAGCAGGCCGTCCCCGCCGCAGTCACGGGGCGGTCGGAGGTCGCGCCAACTCGGTCGCCAGCTCCGCGCGTAACTGCGTTGCCTGCAGATAGGTGATTTCATCCGTCGGTTAGCCGAGACCATCAAACACGCGGCGCGGATTTCGCGCCGCGATCCACTCGATGTTCGCCCATCCGTCGTCCACCAAAACGCGCTCCATTGCCGCGCGCAGCGGCGTGACGTCCTCTGCGCCGACGCCCGCGTCGCTGCGATGGTTCAACCGCACGACGGCGAAACCCAGATCCGCGAAGATCTGCTCCTCGGGATCGCCTGCGGGCTCTCCCCGGACGGGAAACCCTGAGGGGAACACGACCAACAGTGGCGTGGGTTGACGCGCGGTTTGCGCGGCCAGGTGAGATAGCCGGTGAGGCGGGCGCTGGCGCAGCGCGTATCCATTGGCCCGAGCTCGGTCGGAGGTCAGCTGCGACCTCGGCTGGCCAAAGGCGCGCAGTTCGTCGCCGTTTTTGAGGGTAAAGCGTCGAAGAAGCGCGGCACCACCGTGACGGCGACCACGGTCTCTTCGTCGGTTGCGGCGGTCTCCGCAGTCGCGATTGCGCGGGAGCGACCACTCAGCAACGCACGCATGGCGAGGGGGGGGCATGATTGCTCGGAGTGGAGGACGCCCGTTTCGGACCGGTACTCACGGGCCGCTCTCACGCCGAATATTCCCTCTGGTCATGGCCGGCGCGGCCAACAATCTTTCGCAATCCATGAGTCGAGAAATGTGTTACCGTTGTTATTGGCCCTTGCGCCATTGCTGGTGCGGCTCGATCACGCCGATGCCGACGCGCACGAAATTTGTGTTTCTCATGCACCCCTATGAATTCAAACGGGTGAAGGCGAACACCGGCCGGCTCACGCACCTCTGCCTCCGCGACAGCGAGCTTCACCTCGGCATCAGCTTTGACGAACACGAGGCCGTGCAAGCTTTGATCAACGATCCGCAGAATTATCCCGTCCTGCTTTACCCGGGCCGGGACGCGAGGGATCTTTCGCAAGGGGAACTCCACGCCACCGACTTCGCGGGCCGGCGGCTGGTCGTATTTTTGCTGGATGCCACGTGGCGGCTGGTGCGTCCGATGTTCCGCACGAGCCCCAGCCTGCAACGGTTACCGCGTATCATGTTTTCGAACGCGGCGCCGAGCCGCTATGTCATCAAGCGGCAGCCGGAGCCGGGCTGTCTTTCAACGCTCGAAGCCACGCACGAACTCCTCCTCGCGCTTGATCGCTCCGGGCTCGATCACTACGCCCAGCCGGAGCAACTGCTCGGGCTTTTTCAGCGTATGCAGGAGTTTCAGCTCCGTTGCACGGCCGGCAACCCGCGTGGTCGTGATCGCCGGGTTGGACCCAGCGCGCCGAAGGAGCGACCGCCTGTGGCGCCGGACGCTGCACCGAAACGCCGGAGAATATTCCCGGCGGCGGTCGTGGGGGTGGCGAGCTGACGTGGTGGGTTGCGGTGGATACCTCTCGCTGGCGCGCTCGTTCGCAACAGCGGCGGTATCGAGCTTTCCACTCTTTGATAAGTGCGAGCGAGTTTCCGAAGACGCGTACGCAATGCTTTACGCCCGGGGGATGGCTTCCCGTCCCGGCAACGGCAATGGAGTTCCGGCCAATTATCCACGGTGGAACGAGTGATCTTCCTCGGGTCTATCCCTTCTCGAGGAAGGCTTCGATGAAGAGAGCCATGCTTGCGGTCGCGATCGTGATGCTGCCGCCGTTCAGGCGATCGTCGACGACCTGCTTGCGCTCCCCATTTATCTTCAATCCGGCCACCGATCGATCGGACGTTTCCAAGTTAATCTATTTCTGCTTGCCGGCCACCTTGAACCTTCCGTAGTACTGTCGGCTCACACGGTTCTTTAGCAGGTTTGGAATCTTCCCGTCGAAGTCCCATGCACTTTTTTCTTTTTGGTCTTCTCTACGTTTCTCGTGGTTGAGATCTCAGCGCAGAAAAGTGGGGTAGAGAAAGCGATAGGATTAACGATAAGCCAACGTAAGAACCCTGAGAATTAGTTATTTGCCGAGCTAGCTCAGTTGGTAGAGCAACGCTTTCGTAAAGCGTGGGTCATCGGTTCAATTCCGATGCTCGGCTCCAGTTTCAAGACCCCGCGTGGCTTCACCGCCCGCGGGGTTTTAGTTGTCCGAAATCTGCTCGTCCGAGAGGCGACCTTGAAGTTTCTGGCGCAACTTAAGGCTCGCGATCTCTTCGCGGATTTGAGCGCTGAAGAGATGGAAGCGTCGTCGGACATCCAGCGTTTCGAGTAATTTCTGTTTGAAATTCGGATCGTCGCAGAGGCTAAAGGCGGCGATGTCGACGAAGACCTCGGGGTCATCGACGTTTTTCAAGAAAGCGGCCAACTGCCCCGGTCCCGAGGGCCCAGTGGCGGCGAGCTTATGTTTCAACACGAGGAGCCGGGCCAGTTCGCGCCGCAGGACGACATAGTCGTCTTTCGTGCCGGGCACGCTAGTGAGCGCGCGCACGCGGATACGTCGGTAGGGTTCTTCAGTGATGATGCCGGCAATCTCAATGCGGCACAGTCCTTGGAGGAGGAGGTTCGAGGTGCCGTTGTCCGTTTTTTGACAGGCACGAACGATGCCGAGAGTCGCGACGCGGTGGGGTGGATCGATCTGTCCGGGGGCACCAGATTGTCGCGCGTCGATGCCGGCGACAGCGAAGAGCCGATTGGTGGCGAGCACATCACGCAACATTTGGCGGTAGCGTGGCTCAAAGATAAAGAGAGGCATCAGCGCTTGCGGAAATAACGCCACGTTGGGCAACGTCATTACCGGGATCTCTTCGGGCAGGGTGATTTCCATTTCCATGTGGTCAGTGTAAGCAGCGGAAGCGGATTTTCAACTGAGACATCCTGAGACACGACGCACGGATTCGCGTCGGAAAGTGCGCCACAGCTGTGACACCGTGTCATGCATTGAGCGGGGCGAGGAGAGACTAAATCGGCTGGATAATATTTTAACTGCTGATATAAAGCAACTAGTGGCTTTTTCGAAATCGAGGCACATGCACTGCTGATGGGGTTGTATCATGAGTCGCATTATCGGTATCGATTTAGGCACGACTAACTCTTGTATGGCTGTGATGGAGGGCGGAGAGCCCGTCGTCATCCCTAACGCAGAAGGGGCGCGCACCACGCCATCCGTCGTCGCGTTTACGAAAACCGGCGAGCGCTTGGTCGGTCAGGCTGCCAAGCGGCAGGCCGTGACCAACCCACGCAATACCGTCTTCTCCGCGAAACGCCTGATCGGTCGCAAATTTACCGAGGTCAGCGCCGAGGCGAAGAACATGCCCTTCAGGGTTGTTGAAGGCAAAAACGGCGACGCCTATATTGAGGTTCAGTCGGGCGACAAGGCCGAGCAGTTCGCGCCCCAGCAAATCGCGGCCTTCGTCCTCGGAAAACTTAAGGCCGATGCCGAGGCCTATCTTGGCGAAAAGGTGACGCAGGCCGTCATTACCGTCCCAGCTTACTTTAACGACTCCCAGCGTCAGGCGACGAAAGATGCGGGTAAGATCGCGGGACTTGAAGTGCTCCGGATCATTAATGAGCCGACGGCGGCTTCGCTCGCGTATGGCCTCGATAAAAAGAAGGACGAGAAGATCGCGGTATTCGATTTGGGCGGTGGCACGTTTGACGTGTCGGTGCTCGAAATCGGCGACGGCGTGTTTGAGGTGAAGGCGACTAACGGCGACACGCATTTGGGCGGCGATAATTGGGACGACGCGCTGATCGGCTGGTTGGTGGATAGCTTCAAAAAAGAAAATAGCATCGACTTGCGCAAAGATCCGATGGCGCTGCAGCGACTCAAGGAAGAGGCCGAGAAGGCTAAAATAGCACTCTCCTCCACGCAGTCCGTCGATATCAATCTTCCCTTCATCACGGCTGACGCATCCGGTCCGAAGCACCTCAACGTGCAGCTCAACCGTGGGAAGATGGAGCAAATCTGCGAGTCGCTTTTCGAGCGCTGCCTCCAGCCTTTCAAGAGCTGTCTCAAGGACGCCGAGCTCACCTCAGCCCAGATCGACGAGCTCGTGCTGGTCGGCGGCATGACCCGTATGCCCAAGGTCGTAGATCTTGCGAGGCAACTGGGCGGAAAGCCGCCTCACCAAGGCGTCAATCCTGACGAGGTCGTTGCCATCGGCGCGGCGGTCCAAGGCGGCGTCCTCAAGGGCGACGTCCGCGATGTGCTCCTCCTCGACGTGACTCCCCTCACGCTCGGTATCGAGACGGCAGGACAAGTTGCGACGGCGATGATTCCACGCAACACGACGATTCCTTCGAAAAAGACCCAGACTTTTTCCACGTACAGCGACGGTCAGCCCTCCGTCGAGATCGTCGTGCTGCAAGGCGAGCGCCCGATGTCCCGGGATAACAAAGTTCTCGGAACCTTCCGTCTGGATGGCATCCCGCCAGCCCCTCGTGGCGCGCCGCAGAGCGAGGTTACCTTCGACATCGATGCGAACGGCATTCTGCACGTTTCAGCGAAAGACCTTGGCACGGGCAAGGACCAGAAGATCACCATCCAAGGTTCATCCGGTCTTTCGAAAGACGAAGTCGAGAAGATGACCAAAGAAGCCGAGCTCCACGCCGAAGAAGACCGTAAGCGCAAGGAAGCCGTTGAGACGAAGAACCAACTTGATACGACGATCTACCAACTCGAAAAGACTTTGAAAGAGAGCGGAGACAAAATCCCCGCCGAAACGAAGTCCAAGTTTGAGGCTGCGCTCGCGGAAGCGAAAAAGGATCTCGAAAGCAGCGATCCCGCCCGCATGAAATCAGCGATGGAGAAGCTCACCGCCATCGGTGGCGAACTCTACGCCGAAGCCGCCAAAGCAACCCAGGCAGCGGGCGGTCCGGCCGATGCCGGCGGCCCCGCGGCCACCGCGGCAGGTGAAGCGACGCCCGAAGGTTCGGCGAAAAAAACCGATAAGAAAGCCGATGTCGTCGATGCCGATTTTGAGGTCGTAGACGACCCGAAGAAAAAATAACTTTCAATCCGATGCGCGTTCGCTGCGTTGATTCGCGGCGGATGCACTTGGTCGAAAACCCACAAAACAACCTCCTCTAGTCCAGAAATAACCCAACCACATATGGCTAACGTCAAAATCAAACCCATCGGTGATCGTGTTCTCGTTGAGCACATCGAAGAAAAAGAACAAGTCCGCGGCGGAATCATCATTCCGGACAGCGC
>SYGN01000198.1 GCA_005799525.1 Opitutaceae bacterium
CGTTGAAGCGCGCCTTGAGTCCGATCCCGTCGGAACTTCCTTTACTACCCGCCGCGCCAGCCAAGGTCGTGACGGTCCCAGCGGGCGAGATTTTACGGATCGTGTGGTTGTTGGTGTCGGCGACGTAGACATTGCCCGCACCATCTATCGTCACCCCACTCGGGCTGATGAAGCGCGCGTCAGCACCGTTGCCATCGAGGTTACCCGCATTGGAGCCGTCGCGGCCCGCGAACGTGCTCACGCTGCCGCCCGGCGTAATCTTGCGGAGGGTGTTGTTGCCCGCATCCGCGACGTAGACGTTGCCCGCGCTGTCCACAGCGACCCCATACGGCGACGAAAACTGGGCGTCGCCTCCCACCCCATTCACACTGCCCGAGGTTCCGGGACTACCCGCCAAAGTTGTCACCCCGCCAGCGCTCGAGATTTTGCGGATCACGTGATTCAGCGTATCGGCGACGTAGAGGTTGCCCTGAGAATCCAGCGCCATCGTCAACGCCCCGTAGTTGGCCGCAATCAGCGGTCCGTTCGCACTCGAGGTGACGGCAAATCCGGTTGAAAACAAAGCGCTGCGGCCGGTGCCATCAGCATAGCCCCGTGTCGGCAGAGCGGTGATTTCGTTAATCTCGCCCCCCGCAATCGTCGTCACCACGCCCGACGCATTGATGCGTCGAATCGTATTGTTGAGCGAATCAGCGACGTAAACGCCGCCGACTCCATCCGCCGTGAGGCCACTCGGCCCGAAGAATCGCGCCGTGACGCCCGGGCCATCCCCACTCCCGCGGGCCCCAGCTTGGCCCGCGATGGTCGTGATGGCCAAGGGCTGCGCGACCGTCATTGCGACGATTCCGAGGGCCGCCAGGTACGCGGATCGCGTCCAGCAGGTGAGGCGGAAGCCCGCCAGAAACGCCGAGGATGTCAGTAACGTGAAGAAAGGATTCATTTTCATAGAGCCGAGAGACCTTTGAAGAAACGGCGTATACAGTTGGCTGACACTCATAGAGGATCAGAGGCGAGTTCTCGGGATCAGCTCATTCTTGAGGACTTGGACGAGGGTCAGCAAGCATAGGGTCAGGGCCAAGCCCAGCGGGTCATGTGTGAAGTATCGACTGTGGGAGCGAGCTTGCCCGCGACTCGCCAAGCATCGCGAGCACGCTCGCTCCCACACGCTCAAACTTGGTCGGTGCTTCATGGGTGATCGGACGGGGTCGGGAAAAACCGAAAGGGTCAGCAACGGTTTAAATGATTGATATCCGGTACCTATTTTCGAGTTTTTCGTCCGCCGGGCGCAGCCAGCGGCGGATTTGACCGGTGGAGTGCTCACGGTTTCGAGCCTTCATCAGCAACAGGGTGGCGACGCTCGCGGTCTCGCAGCCTCCGCCGCACTGCCCCGCCACCGACAACGGCTGGACCAGAAGGCTGGTCTCGCAGTCACCCCGACCCGGCCGTGGGGACGCGGTCGCTCCGAAAAGCGAGCTCCACCCTCGCGACGGTCCACCAAGCGGCCCACCACCGCCTACCGCAACACGTCGCGCACTTTGCCGAGTTCGCCCACGAGGGCGCTCACCCCGAAGTAGGCCACCAAGTGCACAAACGCACACACGCCGAATACTGGCGCGAACGAAACGTTTTGCACCGTCCACCCAATGCCAAGCTGCGTCACGACGCCAACCGCCCCGCCGATGCAACCGCCGAAACCCGAGATCGTGCCGACCACGTGCGGGGGAAATTTTTCCGCCGGCAGCGTGATGTTGGCCCACAGCGCGTGGCAAAATATCGCTGCGCTCGCGAACACGAGGGCGAGCGCCGGGTCCGGCACGCGCACGATGAGCAGGCACCACACCGGCATGCAGCACGAGGCCACGAGCATCGTGGTTTTGCGCGCGCGGTTCAGCGTCCAGCCCCGAGCGACGAGCGCAGTCGGCACGATGCCGCCCATGACGTTGCCGACCGCCGCGGCCACGAATGGGATCCAGCTGTATTTCGCGATGTTCGTGAGCGTGAAGCCACGCTCGGACTGCAGGAACTTCGGCGTCCAAAAAATAAAAAAAACGAGATCGGATCCGTGAGGGCGCGCGCGAGGATGCAGCCCCAGGCCTCGCGCATTCCGAGTAGCCGCCCGATCGGTACGGTCGGCGGATTCTCCTCACTGGCCGGTCGGTCGGCCTCGATGAGCGCGAGCTCTTCCGCACTGAGCCGGGGATGCTCGCGCGGGTGCCGGTAGGCCACCGCCCAGATGGCAACCCACCCGAGGCCGAGCGCGCCGCCCGCGACAAACGCCCACCGTCAGCCCCACGCCAGCGCGATGAAACCCACGAACGGCGCCGCCATCGCGGAGCCGATCGCCGTCCCGGCGTTGAAGATGCCAACCGCTAGCGCGCGCTCCCGCATCGGGAACCACTCGGCCACGCCCTTGACGCCCGCAGGGAAATTCGCCGGCTCCGTCGCCCCGAGCAAAAACCGGAAGATCGTAAAATGCGCCGCCGTGCGCGCGAGCCCGAGCAGCATGTTCGCAATCGACCAGCCGGTGACAAAAATCAAAAACGAGCGCCGCGTGCCGAGCTAGTCGACGAGCCGGCCGCTCACCGCATACATGATGGTGTAGCTGATGAGAAACGACGACGTGATGTAGGAATATTGCTGCGTCGAAATCTTCAGTTCGTCCTGGATCGTCTGCGCGAGCACGGAGAGCGTCTGCCGGTCGAGGTAGTTGAGCTCGGACGCCATGCACAGCAGCCCGACCATATACCAGCGTAGCCCGGGGATTTTTTTTGGTGCGGGTTTGACAGCGAGCATGGGAGTGCGGGCGGGCGGCAGGTCGAAGGTCAACTCACTGCGGGCTCTGCGTCGCTGGCGAGCCGGGTCAACAGCGACGACGACTCCCGATCAAGATACACCGTGGTGCGCGCGTGCGTTTGCAAAATGGAAGCCGGCGCGAGTGGCGAGACCGGCCCCTCGAGGCAACGTCGCACGGCTTCCGCCTTTCGCGCGTCAGGCACGACGCACACAATCTCGCTGGCCTTGAGGAGCTGCCGAATCGAAATCGAAATCGCGCGCTCGGGCACCTCGGCGAGCGTCGCAAACCAGCCTTCGCCGACCTGTTGCCGACGGCACGCCTCGTCGAGCCGCACGATCACATAGGGCTCCTCCCCCGCAAAGTCGGCCGGCGGATCGTTAAACGCGAGGTGGCCATTCTCGCCGATCCCGGCGAACGCCACGTCGACTGGTGCTGCGCACAGCTGGCCGCCCACTTCGCGACAGGTGCGCTCCGGATCGCGCTCGCCGTCGAGCAAGTGCGCACGCCCGAGACCTGCGCGATTGATGAACCGGTCGGTCAGATATTTTCGAAACGACGCGGGATGCGCGGCGGACAGCCCGACATATTCATCGAGATGAAACAGCTCAACCGCGCCCCAAGCGATGCCGGGCTCCCGCGTGAGCGCGTCGAGAAACTCGAGCTGCGAGTTCCCGGTCGCAGCGAGGATCCGCGCACCGCCTTTCGTTGTGATCGCGCTGCGGATGACCTCGCCAGCGTGTGCCGCCGCCGCTCGGCCCAGCGCGAATTTATCAGGGAAACATCGTAGTCTCATCAGGGGTAAGCTCCATCGCACCGCAGACATTCTGCGGAAGCAAACCCACAGTTTCGCGCGGCCCCGACCCCGGTAAATTCACACCCGAATAAATCCAAGGCCGGAGTCCCAGAGGAAACGGAGCCCAGCCAGCGTGATTGGCGCTGTGAACTCTGGGTCCGACCTCGGTGCGCTCTGTGACAAAAAACTCTTCAGGGAAAGTGTGATTTATGCGGGTTACCGTGATGGAGTGCCGCCTCAGACTTTCCCGCGCATCGCTGCTTGCGCCGGCCACAGCCGCGCACCACGGTTTCACTCGCGCTCCCCCCACGCCCCGTGCACGCTCCCGCTTCACCTCGCCTCACCGCCCACGCGCTCGCGCTGCCCACCCACGCCACGCCGGAACTCGAGGCCGGCCACACCTTCTTCCGCGAAAAAATCGAGCCCGTTCTCCGCGCTGAGTGCTAAGACTGTCATTCCGCCCAAACGAAAAAACTGCGCGGAGACCTCCGCCTCTCACTCAAGTCCGGCCTGCTCACCGGCGGCAACACCGGCCCCGTCCTCGTCGCGGGCGACGCCAAGAGCTTCCTTCTCCAAGCCATCCGCCACGAGGACCCCGATCTGCAGATGCCGCCGGAGAAACCAAAGCTCCCCGCCGCGGTGATCGCCGATTTCGAACGCTGGACTCAAATGGGCGCGCCCGATCCGCGCAGTGCGGAAGCGAAGCCGCTCAACCCCGCCACGGATCCACAGCAGGCTCGCGGCTACTGGGCGTTTCAACTGGTGAAAGCCGCCCCGCCGCCCACGGTGAAACAGACCGCGTGGCCCGCCGGCCCCCTTGATCGTTTCGTGCTCGCAAAGCTGGAGGCGCACACCCTCGCGCCCGCCCCCGCCGCGACTACGACCGAGCTCCTCCGCCGCGTTTACTTCGATCTCACCGGCCTGCCGCCGACACCGGAGGAAGCGATGGCCTTCGTCGCCGATAAATCTGCCGACGCTTAAGAGCGCGTCATCGATCGCCTGCTCGCGAGTCCGTACTACGGCGAGCATTTCGCGCGCGACTGGCTTGACGTGGTGCGCTTCGCCGAGACCGAGGGCTTCGAGTATGACCGCAGTCTTCCGGAAGCCTAGCGCTTCCGCGACTACGTGGTCGACTCGCTGAACCGCGACAAACCGTTCAACCAGTTTCTCACCGAGCAGATCGCCGGCGACGAAATCGCGCCTGATGATCCCGAGCTGGCAACCGCCGCGGGGTTTCACCGCTTCGGCGCGGTCCGCCGCAAGGCCGGCAACCAAAATGTCGCCGTCAGCCGCAACGAAGTCCTCATCGAGCGCACCGACATCGTCGGCTCCGCCATCCTCGGGCTGACCGTCGGCTGCGCCCGCTGCCACGACCACAAAATCGATCCGATCTTGCAGAAGGACTATTACCGCTTGCAGGCGTATTTTTCCGCCACGCAGGAACACAGCGTCTTTCTCCTGCGGCCAGCGGAGCGCGAGCCGTTCGAGGCGAAATGGAAACCGCTCAACACCCAACTCGACGAACTCCGCGGCATGTTGGAAAATCTGCAGGGCGCCGACCGCCAGCGCGTGACGCGAGAGATTCGCGACCTCGAGGCCACGCTCCCGCCTTCACCGCCGTCGATCCTCAGCATCCGCAACGAACCCGCGAAGCGCACACCCATCCACGTGCTCAAGCGCGGCGATTGGGATAACAAAGGCGAGCCCGTCGCGCCACGCCCGCCGACCGTGCTCGTGAGCGACGATCTGCCCGAACTGCCCGCCGACACCGCCGCTCCGCGCACCGCGCTCGCGCGCTGGCTCACCACGCCCTCGCACCCACTCACCGCCCGCGTCGCCGTGAATCGCATCTGGCAGCACCACTTCGGCACCGGCCTCGTCAAGACGCCGAACGATTTTGGCCAGAACGGCGACCGCCCGAGCCACCCCGAGTTGCTCGACTGGCTCGCGCGCGAGTTCGTCGCCGGCGGCTGGAAAGCGAAACCCCTGCACCGCCTGATCGTGTTGAGCAACACCTACCGCCAGTCGTCACACTCGCCCCGCGGCGCTGCGGCGACGCGCCTCGATCCCGAAAATCGCCTGCTCTGGCACGTGCGCGCGCGGCGGCTCGCGGCTGAAGAAGTCCGCGACGCCATGCTCGCCATCTCCGGCCAGCTCAACCCGAAGCGCGGCGGCGAAAGCATTATGGTCCCCGTCGACGAGGAACAGGTGAAGCTGCTCTACAAACCCTCGCAGTGGGCCGTCACCAAAGACCCCACTGACCACAACCGCCGCTCGGTCTATCTGATCGCAAAACGAAATTGGCGGCTGCCGTTCATGGAGACGTTTGACCAACCCGATTTGCTTTCGAGTTGTGGCAAACGCGGGTCGAGTACGCACGCGCCGCAGGCGCTGGAGCTGATGAATGGCCGGCTTGCCAACGAACTGTCCGCCGCGTTTGCCGAGCGGCTCACGCGCGAAGCCGGCACCGATTCCGCGCCCGTCCAAGTCGTCGATCGCGCCTATTGGCTCGCCGCCGGTCGCGCGCCCACCTCGCCGGAGAAAAAGCTCGGCGTCGATTTCCTGCGGAGTGGCGCGCCCGTGAAGGAGTTCGCCCTCGCGATGTTCAACCTGAACGCATTTCCCTATGTGCCCTAGCGAAACCGTGGCCCGGGCGAGCCGCCCGCACCACTCCGAAACTCACGGACATGATCCCCGTGCCACTCCC
>SYGN01000199.1 GCA_005799525.1 Opitutaceae bacterium
AAGGGCGCATTTTTCTCTAGCAGGCGCTGCGCCGTGGTTGGCGGACCGTCGTCTCGCCGCTGCCTCCCAAATCCGCGCACGCCAAATCTGATACTCGCCAAGCCGCTCCCTTTGCCGCTCACTCTGGGGGTCACTTTTTATGGCTGGGAAGTCGCGTAGTCATCAGAAACGGGCGGGCACCGAATGCTGCGACGATTGATCCAACGGGCGGGTTTAGTGGAAATCGTGGGAGGCCTGGGCGGGGAGGTCGAGGGGCTCGATGGTGGTCGCTTTAACGTGGACGACGCCTTCGACGTTTTGCAGGCGGCCAGTGATGCGGAGCGCCGATTCACCAGTGATGATGAGGCGGCGGCGCTCGAAGAGGTCGGCGCTCACGATGGCGTTGGCGATACCGGTCTCGTCTTCGAGGCTGATGAAGACAACGCCCTTGGCCGTGCCGGGACGTTGGCGGCAGATGACCGCGCCGGCGATGAGCACATCGTCGCCGTCGCGGGCGAGCGGGAGGTCGGCGGCGCGCCACGCAGCGGGGAGGCGGTCGCGGATCGCTGCCATCAGGTGCGGGCCAGTGGTCAGGCCGATGGTGGTGAAATCGGTGTGGTAACGCTCGGCGCTCGTCATCGCGGCGAGGGGTGTGGGCGCGGCGTCGTTGACGACACATTCGTGCAGGAGCGATTCGTCGGCGGACCAGGCGGCGGCGACTTGCCAGAGGGCGGCGCGGCGGTGGGCGGCGAAGCAATTCAGGGCGCCGAGGGCGGCGAGGGCCCGGCGCTCGGCGGGGGAGAAATGAGTGCGGCGCAACCAGTCGTCGAGGGAGTCGAAGGGCTGCTCGGCGCGCGTGGTGATCATGGCGCGGGTGGCGTCGGCGTGGAGGCCGCTGACCTGTATCAGGCCGAGACGTACGGCGTTGTTTTCCTCGACGGTGCTGGCCCAGTGGGAGCGGGCGACGCAGACGGGGCGCACGCTGACGCCGTGACGGCGGGCGTCTTGCACGAGGGTGGCGGGTGAGTAGAAGCCCATCGGTTGATGATTGAGGAGGCAGGCGAGAAATTCGGCGGGGCGGTGGACTTTCAACCACGTGCTGGCGTAGGCCAGGAGGGCGAAGCTGATCGAGTGGCTTTCGGGGAAACCGTAGAGTGCGAACGAGGAGGCGGAGTCGGTGATCTTGGCGATGAGGGCGTCGTTGTGTCCGTGCGCGCGCAGGCGGGCGGTGAGATGGGCGAGGGCGCGTTCGAGTTTGGCGGTGCCCTTGGTGAAACCCATGGCGCGGCGGAGTTGCTCGGCTTCGGTGGCGTTGAAGCCGGCGAGAGTCATCGCGACCTGCAGCATTTGTTCTTGGAAGAGAATGACGCCGTAGGTGCGTTCGAGGATGGGCCGGAGGGCGGCGTCCACGCTCGGGTCGATGCAGACGGCGGGTTCGAGGCCGAGGCGGCGGCGGAGGAGCGGGTGGGTGAGTTTGGCGACGATGGGGCCGGGGCGGACGATGGCGACTTGCATGGCGACATCGTAGAGGCAGGCGGGTTTGAAGCGGCGGAGGGACGACATCTGCGCGCGGCTCTCAATTTGAAACACGCCGATGGTGTCGGCGCGCTGCATAGCGGCGAAGGTGGCGGGATCGCCGGGGGGGATTTCGTGGAGGGTGCGCGGGCCGCGGGTGTTGACGGTGCAAAGGTGCAGGCTGTCTTGGAGCACGGCCATCATGCCGAGGCCGAGGAAATCCACTTTTACGATACCGAGGTCTTCGCAGTCGTCTTTGTCCCACTGGACGATGACGCGGCCGGGCATAGTGGCGGGTTCGAGGGGGACGACGCGGTCGAGGTGGCCGCCGCAGATGACCATGCCGCCGGAGTGTTGGCTGAGGTGGCGTGGCAGGCCGCGGAGCTGGGCGTGGAGGCTCGCGAATGCCGGGAGGCGCGGGTGTGAGGAGGGCAGGCCGCTGGCGGCGAGTTGTTCCGTGAGGTCGAGGGTGTGCGGGTAATCGCCGCTGGCGTAGAGCGAGGAGAAGCGGTCGATGACGGAGTCGGGGAGCCCGAGGACTTTGCCGAGTTCGCGCGAAGCGCTGCGGCCGCGGTAGGTGATGACGTTGGCGGTCATGGCGGCGCCGTGCGGGGCGTAGCGGGCGTAGACTTCTTGGATGACCTGTTCGCGGAGATCGCCGCTGGGGAGATCGAGATCGATGTCGGGCCACGAAGGGCGGCCGTCGTGGCCCACGCGGCCCTCGCTGAGAAAGCGTTCGAAGAGCAGCCGGTGTTTGATGGGATCGACGGCGGTGATGCCGAGCGCGTAGCAGACGGCGCTGTTGGCGGCACTGCCGCGGCCCTGCACGAGAATACCGCGGGAGCGGGCCCAGACGCAGATATCCCAGACGATGAGAAAATAGCCGTTGAAACCGAGGCGGTCGATGAGGACGAGCTCGCGGTCGAGCTGCGTGCGGACGGCGGGCGGGAGCGGGGCCGAGTAGTCAGAGGAGGCGAGGAAGCGGGTGCGGGCGCCGGCGTAGGTCTGGGCGTGGAGCCACGAGGCCATGGTCTCGCCGGCGGGAACGGGGAAGGAGGGGAATTGGTAGCCGAGGTCGCGGAGGGTGAATGCGAGGCGCGCGGCGAGGCGCGTGGTCTCGGCGACGGCGCCGGGGCAATCGGCGAAGAGCGCGTGCATGGTGCGCGCGGATTTCAGGTGGCGCTCGGCGTTCGGGGCGAGGAGGCGGCCGGCGGAGTCGAGTGTAGTATGATGGTGGAGACAGGTGAACACGTCGGCGATGGGGCGTTCGGCGCGGGTGGCGTAGCGGATGCCGCCGGTGGCGAGGACGGGGAGATGATGGGCGGCGGCGAAGTCACGGAGGAAGGTGAGCTCGCGTTCCTCGCCGCGCACGCGGAGACGTTGCAGTTCGACGTAGAGCCGGTCGGGGCCGAAGAGACGCAGGAGCGGAGCGAGCGCGGCGGCGGCGGCGGCGGGACCGGCGGTGCGCCACGCGCGACGGATGGGGCCGTGTTCATCGCCGGTCAGGGCGATGAGGCCCTCGGCGTGGGCGGCGAGCTCGGCCCAAGTGGCGTGGCAGGGACGTTTGCGGTCGTGGGGCGTCGCGGCGGAGCCTGTGATCGGGCGCGGGTCGAGGCGGGAGCGGGTGAGGAGTTGGCAGAGATTTTCGTAGCCGGTGCGGGTGGCGGCGAGGAGCGGGAGGATGCTGCCGTCGGCGAGGGTAAGCTCGGTGCCGACGAAGGGGCGCACGCCGGTGTCGCGGGCGGCGCCGAAGAGACGCGGGGCGCCGTAGACGCCGTCGCGGTCGCAGAGGGCGAGGGCGGGGAGTTCGAGGCGGGCAGCGGCGACGATGAGCGCTTCAGGCGTGGACGCGCCGCGCAGAAAGGAGAATGCGCTGCGGGCGTGCAGCTCGATGTAGGCGGGGTAGAGGGAGGACATGGGAGGAGGTCGGCTTGCTGGTGCTCGCCGCTACGGGGGAGGAGGATGTCGGCTTGCTGGCGCTCGCCGCTACGGGGAGGCTCAGTCGTATTCTCCTTCGATGAACCAGCCGGTGGGAGTGCGGAGGAGGCGGTAGAGGCCGCAGCCGTCGGCGAGGGCGACGTCCCACTCTTCGCGTTCCCAGCTGCGACCGGTTTCCCACCATTCGCCGGAGCCGCGCCACGGACCACGGGTGGAGGCGACGGGACCGTGCGCGTAGTCACACCAGACAAACGCGGGGGCGTGGCCGGCGAGTTCGACGTTGGCGGGGAGCGGTGGGCGGAAGCGGCGGAGCGGGAGCCCGAGCGCGGCGTGCAGAGGCGGCGGCGCGGCCGGCGGGACGACGGAGGCCGGCGGGGAGAGTGCGAAGGCGTCGGGGCGGTGGGTGTCGGCGAGTTGGGGCGTGCCGACGCGGTCGGAGCCGACGACGGCGACGGCGCGGGCGAGGGATTCGGAAAACCCGTGGGGATCGCGGAGGGTGGAGTCGAAGAGACCGTGTTGGCGGACGAGCGGGCGCACGGGGGTGACGTGCAGGTGGAGGGCGGCGATCGGCGAGGGCGTGTGGAGCGATTCGAGATGCGTGTGCAGGGCGCGGAAGAGGAGATCGGGGGCGGCGGAAGGTGTGGGCAGGCGGAAGGTGTGGGTGTGCGTGGACTCGTCGGCGAGAGTGAGCGCGAGGGAGAGTTCCTCGGCGACGAAGCCGGCGGCGGTTAACTCGAGGGTAAGGCGGTCGACGAGACGGCGCAAAATGAAGAGCAGCGGTTCGAGAGTTTCGACGGCGTCTTCGAAGGCGAAGGCACCGGAAAATTCGCGAGGTGGGGAAACGGGATGGAGAGGACGCGTGGTTTCGCCGGCGGCGCGGGCCCAGAGCGCGGCACCGGCGGCTCCGAGGCGGAGGGTGACATCGGCGCGGGGCAGATCGGTCAGGGCGCCAAGGGTGTGCACGCCCCAGCCAGCGAGAATTTGGGCGAGGGCCGGAGGCGGCGCGGCGGTGGCGAGGGGCAATGGGGCGAGAAACGCGCGGGCGTCGGTGACGACCACGATGGGGTCGCGGGCTTCGCGAGAAAGGGAATGGGAGAGCGAAGGAGTGCGGGCGGTGTGGTGCGCGGCGTAGAGGGCGAGCAGAGGGGTGGTGGCAAGGCCGGCGGTGGTGGGGAGCGCGAGCGCGGCGAGGGAGGCGACAGCGCGGTGGAGGGCGGGGAGGCGTTCGCCGGCGGCGAGGCCGGTGACGTCGGCGGTGGCGGTGCCGGGTGCGGTGGCTTCGACGAGCGGGCTAAGGGTGAAGGCGGTGGCGAGGAGGATGGCGCGGGCTTCGGCCTCAGCGGCCAGCGAAGCGGAGAGGAGGCGGAGCGCAGCGCAGCGGGCGAGCGCTTGGGACGCGGTAAGTCCGGAGGTGATACCGAGTGCGCGGGCGGAGAGGTTGGCGGCGAGAATGAGTGCGCGCGAACGGGCGGACGCGGTGGTGTCGTCGGCGAGGACGGCGACGGGTTGCGCGGAGACGAGGCCGGGCGTGGCGCGCAGGACGGCGTGTAGGGGAAAATCGGAGATGTACAGGACGGCGAACACGGGCGGATGATTATGGCGCTCACGCGCTGGCGGCTGAGAGGCGATGGCGTTGGAGGGTGGGGGCGAGAGTGGTGGCGAGCGTGGGGCGGGGTGTCGAAAGCGCGGAGAGGTCGTGCGGAGTGGAAAGAATGAGGCGGAGTCGCGCGCTGGGAACGGCTGGGCGGGGCGTGATGACGACGAGGGCAAGGCTGGCGTCGGTGGCGGCGCGTTGGAGGCGATGCCACGTGGTGGCCGGGGTGCGGCGCCAGTCGGCTTCGGGAGCGCGGCGGAGATCGAGGACGACGAGGGCGAGGTTGGCGTCGCGGGCGAGAAAATCGGTGGTGCGGAGCGCTTCGGTGAAGGTGCGACAGCGCACCCACACGAGGTGGGCGAGGGTGTCGGCGGGGAACGAGGCCGGATCGAAGGCGTCGTGGCCGTCGATGAGCGCGACGCGGAGGGAGGCGGCGCGGGTGACGGTTAGGAGTTGGCCGAGGAAGAGTTGGCCACCGCAGCTGGGCGCTTGGCAGACAATCTCGGTGACGGCGCTTAGTGGGAGCCCGCCGGTGGCAGCATCGAGGGCGGCGATGCCGGTGGGCAAAACGCGGCCGGCCGATTTGGGGAGGGTTGGGAAGCGCTCGGCGAGGAGATGGCGGAGCGCGGCCAGCGAAGTAGGCGCGGCAGGCATGACGGAGATCGGTGCGGAGCGCGGCGGGTCATGCAGCGGGCTGCTGGCGGAGGAGGCCGACCATCACGCCTTGAATGATGAGTTCGGTGGCGGGGAGGAGGTCGGGATAGCGCGGATTTTCGGCGCGGAGGAAGGGGCGGCCGCGTTGGACGAGGAAACGTTTCAAAGTGGATTCGCCGTCGATGAGGGCGGCGACGATGGCACCTGGGCGCGGGTCGCGCGGAGTGAGGAAGACGGTGTCGCCGTCGAGAATATGGGCGCCGGTCATGGAATCGCCGCGGACGCGGAGGGCGAAAAGGCGGGCGCGGGCGGAGACGCCGAGGGAGGCGGCGTCGACGGAGACGTAGCGGTCGGGCTCCTGTTCGGCGGCGGTGGGGAGGCCGGCGGGGATGGTGCCGTAGAGGGGAATTTCAAGGAGGGAAGTGCGGAGGGCGGCGGCGAGGGCGGGCAGGTGGCCGCGGGCTTTGCCGGCGTGATGGTGGAGGGCGCCCTTGCGGGCAAGGGCGCGGAGGTGGTCGACGGCGGCGGTCTGGCTGGCGAAACCGAAATGGGCCTGGATCTCGCGCGTAGTGGGTGGGTGGCCGTGGTAGCGTTGGTGATCGCGGACGAAGCCGAGGACCTCGCGCTGGCGAGCGGTGAGTTCGGAAGAGGGCGTTGGTGGCATACTGTTCAAATGAACAGTTATTGAACGTTGGCAAGCGAGGAGTGGGTTTAGTGCTGCGGATGGTGGCCGGAATGGCCACGAGTTGCCGGCCGACGGTCGGTCGCCGGGGGGGCGCACTGCTGGGTTAAAGTCGTTGTCACGGCCGTTGATCTTTTTCTCCCACCGGCAATTCCTGGCGAAAGAGAACGATGAAGAGGAAAGCGAAAGATGGGCTGAACGACTTTGACACAGCCGTGAGACGGGGGGCGCCGAAGGCGTTTCGCGGGGTTGCCATCAGTGGGAATCGTTGGCGAGCTGGAATGCTTTCCCATGCGCATCGCGGTTATTTCCGACACTCATGATCGTTTCCCGCTGACGCTGCCGGCGCGGCTGGAGGGGGCGGATGAAATCTGGCACCTCGGCGATGTGTGCGAACCGGCGGTGCTGACCGAGTTTCAGTTGCTGGGGCCGCCCCTGCACGTGGTGCAGGGGAACTGCGACGAGCATGGGTGGTGGCCGTTGGAACTGGAGCTGGAGCGGAAGGGCGTGAAATTTTATCTGACGCATATTCCGCCGGACCGCGGGCCGGCGGGGTTTGCTGCGGTGTTGCATGGGCACACGCATGTGCCGCGCGACGAAGTGGTGGCCGGGGTGCGCTGGTTGAATCCGGGGTGTATTTCGCGGCCGCGCGGAGTGCCGCCGAGCTTTGCGTGGCTGACGGTGGAGCGGGGCAAGCTCGTGAGTTGGGACCTTGTGCGCGTGTGAGCGCGCGGGAATGGTTTCCGCTATGAGTCTCCGATCCCAGGTGCCGAATCTGCTGAGTGCACTGCGCATCGCCCTGATGCCGGCGGTGCTGCTGACGGCGGTAGGCGGATCGCGGCGGTGGTTTGTGGGGCTGCTCATCGGGGCGCTGCTGACGGATGCGCTCGACGGATTTTTGGCGCGACGCTTGCACGCCGAATCGGAGCTCGGGCGGAAGCTCGACAGCTGGGCGGACTATCTGACGATGATCACGGGGATCGCGGGGATCGCGATTTTGTGGCCGGCGATCATGCAGCGCGAGCTGGCGTGGGTGGCGACGGGACTCGTGGCGTTTTTCGCTGTGGTGGTTTACGGATTTGTACGGCTGGGGCGGGCGCCCTGTTACCATACGTGGGCGTCAAAAGTTTTCGTGGTGGCGTGCGGGCTTTCGATGATTCCGCTGTTGGCCGAGTGGTCGGCGACGCCGTTTCACGTCGCGATGACGCTGTTGGTGGCCTGTGGTATCGAGGAGTTGGCGATCGCGTTGCTCGTCCCGCGGCACACGGGAGAAGTGCCGACCCTGTGGCACGCGTGGCGGTTACGGCGCGAGGGGCGGTGAAGCCGAGCGGTGAACATTCAGTGGAGAGCTGAGAGCGTGAGCTGCAGGGAGCAGCACGCGCAGCAGGCCTCAAATCGAGCTGCCCGTTTACTTTCGGCGATCGCCGGCAGCATCGCGGCTCAGCGTAGTAGACTTACTTGGACGAGACGGCGGCGATCTCCCCGGGTGCGAAAGAAGCGCACAACGCGCTGGCGCTGCGGGGGCGAATCCCTTCACTCGTGACCACTGTGAACGAAGAGCAGCAGCAAAATTTATTTGGGTTTTTCACGCCGGCGGCGGGCGTGCACCGGCAGCCGCCCGCGACGGCGCGGCCCGAGCAGGTGGCCAAGGTGATCACGACGCCGCAGGGTGACGTGGTGTTCGAGCGCAGCCAGCGGGCGAATAACTATCGGCTGACGCTGCGGCGCGACGGAACGGCGGTGGCGACGATTCCGGCCCGGGGTTCGGAGCGTGCGGCGTTGCGGTTTGTGGAGCAGCATCAGGACTGGCTGGAGCGCGCGCGGACGCGTCAACGTGAACGGCCGCGCGCAGCAGAAGTCTGGGTGCCCGGCGCGCGCGTGTTGTGGCGCGGCGAACTCACGGAGATCCGGGTGGCGGCGGCAGGAGAAAAACCGCAGGTCTGTCTGGCGGCGGATGTCTTTCGGGTGGCGCGGCTCGAGGGGGATTTACGGTCGACGCTGGAGGCGCATTTTGCGCGGCGAGCCAAGATTGAGTTGCCGGGGCGCACGTGGGAACTCGCCGCGTTGACGGGGATGGAGGTGAAGCACGTGACGGTGCGGAATCAGCGTTCGCGCTGGGGCTCGTGCTCGGCGAACGGCACGATTTCACTGAATTGGCGGCTCGTGCAGACGCCGGATTTCGTGCGCGACTACATTATTTATCACGAGCTGATGCATCTGCGGGAGATGAATCACTCGGCGCGTTTCTGGGCGCGGGTCGAGGAGGTGTGTCCCGGATGGCGTGACGCGGAGCGCTGGATCAAACGCAACGGAAGTTTGATCGGGCTGTGAGCCGTTTCAGGTTACGTGAGGTCCGGGGGCGAGGGCACCGCGGGCGCGGCTGGTGGCGATGGCGCGAAGGGTGACGGCGGTGAGCACGATGGCTCCGCCGACGAGCGCGAACCGGGAAGGGTGCTCACTGGTTGCGAGCAGGACCCACACGGGATTGAGAATCGGCTCGATGACGGGGATCAAAACGGTCTCAAGAGCGGTGACGTGTTTGATGGCGCGCGCGTAGAGCCAGTAGGAGAGGCCGAGCTGCACGGTGCCGAGGAGCGTGAGCGCGATCCAGCCGCTGGTGGAGAGCGCGGGGGCGCCGATGATCCACGGGAGGCCGATGATAAACGCGAGCAGGGTACCGCGGATAATCGATTCGACAGGGGACGAATCCTTTTGCTTGCGCAGGGCAATGGTCATCCCCGCAAAACAGAGGCCGCTGATCACGGCGAGGGACTTGCCGAGGGTGTGGGCGAGCTCGAGGCTGTCGGCAAAGAAGAGCGTCATGCCGCCGAGCACCGCGGCGATGGTGAGCCAGTCGGCGCGGGTGGCGCGTTCGCCCAGAAACCATACGCCGAAGAGGGCGATCCAAACGGGCGCGCTGTACTGGAGTAAAATGGCGTTGGCGGCCGTGGTGAGTTTGGTGGCGACGCAAAACGTGACGGTGCAGGCGGCGTAGCCGAGCGCGCCGAGGAGTTACACGCGGGAAAAGTGGAAGCGTAGCGCGCGGCTGGTCGCGAGGAGGAAGAGCGCGGCGATGAAGCCTCGGCTGCCGGCGACGGCGAGCGGGGGCCAGTCGATGGACTTGATCAACGCCCCGCCGAGGCTTCAGCAAAGAGCGGTGGCGATGAGCAAAAAAACGGAACGGGTGTGGGCGGTGTGCAAGCGGGTGGGTAGGAGGTGGATAACAGGGTGCCGCGATTTCGCAATGCTCCGGGTTCCGAGTTCCGCCTTCAGGCGGGCACGTGCAGAGTCAGAACCGCCCAAAGGCGGAACTCCGAACCCAAAGTCATTTTCGCGAACGGGAAGAGACCTATCACATCCGGGATGGCGGGAAAACGCCGAAAAAATTCGCGGTTGAAGGGACGGCAAATACCGTCTGGGCCATGAAACGTGGTTTACAGATCCTCGGCGCGGTGGCGGTGCTCGGGCTCGGGGCGTTTCTGGCCGGGCGGGCGTGGCGGGCGGGCGAGGACCCGACCAAGGTGACCGGTGACGCGAAAAATATTCCTGAAAAAAAGGAGCACGAAAAACTCCTTCGTGAGGCGAGCCCCTTGGTCGCGCCGGCCCGCGTGACGGGATCGGCGGGGGTCGTCCCGTTGTCGCCGGATAAGTGGGCGCGCATTGCCAAGATCCGGCGGGACTACGACGAGATCCGGGCGAAGATGTCGGCGGACTACGCGGCGGTGGGAGACAAATTTCCAGGCGGATTGAGCGCATTTCTGAAACAGCTCGCGCTGCTGGAGCGGGAGATGCACGCGGACTTCGCGCGGGACCTCACGCCGCGCGAACTAGAGGACTATGCGCTGCACGAAAGCACGACCGGGCAGACGCTGCAGCGGCGGCTCGCCGGGGTCGCGACGACGGACGAGCAGCAGCGCGCGGTGTATCGATTGCAACGGGAGTTCGACGACCGCTTCGCGCTTGTGTTTGACCTGTCCCCGTCGGCGCTGTGGGAGCGGATGAAAGTGCAGGATGTCCTGCGGCAGAAAATTCGGTCGGAGCTGAGCGACGCAGCGTTTGCGGCGTGGCTGAACGCGGAGGACCCGAGTTTTGGCGCGATGCGCGGGCTCGCGGCGGAGAAGGGCCTGCCGCCGGCGGCGGGCGACGAACTCTGGCGTATCAAAAACGAGTGGACGCTGCGCAAACTGGAGATCGCGGCGCAGCAGGGGTTGTCGCCGGAACAGCGCAATGCGATGCAGGCGGCGTGGGTGGGGCAAATCCGTTCGCGCGTAGCGGTGTTGGTGGGTACGGACGCGCTGGCGCCGGGAGTCGAGGCACTCGCCTGGCTGCCGGTCGCGCGGTGAAGCGGCGCGTCGGCAGCAGACGTCACTGCGCCCGACTGGCCGGATATGTTTTTTTAGAAAACGGGGTGCGAAAAATGCGTGATTTCAGGTCAGGGAATGTTCGTAAGGAGATTATGGACACAACGGCGGCCCACGATTGGTTTCGCCCCTGCGGGCCTCCCCGTCGCCGGAAGTTATCCCCGCGTCTCGTGATAGTCGGACGATAATCGAAACACCACTCGCTCACGCTCGCAGCGACCAGCGGTCAAAAATTCAAATGACGTTGGTATTACCCGCTGGGAACAGCGCGGAACCAGCCGAAAAACTAGCTCGGGGGAACGGCGGGGATCAGCCAGAGCGACTGGGCGGTGGGCTTCCGTGGGCGGGCTGGATTCTTGGGTGAGAGCCGCTTGATGGTCGGCGCGGCGACGGGGATTTTCTTTTTCGCCGGGACTTGCCGGGACGGTTGGGCGAGGGGCCACGGGGCGGGGGCGGCGCGCGGGCCGGTGGATGCGGTCGAGATCGGCGTGGCCGGCTGGGTGGGAAATTCGAGTTCCGAAAAATCGTTGATGATCCCGGCGTGGAGGCGGTCCTGTTTGTAGACTTGGAGGATCCGGGCGTGTTCGGCGTCGTTGGTGGGAAAAATTTTCGGCGGTTCCCCCGGGAGAAAAATAGCCGTGTAGGCGCGGCGTCGGTCGACCATGCGGCGGATGATGATCATGGGCCGAAGGAAACGCGTCGCGCAGAATTTGCGAGACGGGGACGGAAATATTTCCCGAGGATTCAGAATTGCGCAGAAAGGCGAACGCGGAATGAGTGCTGATGCGGTGGGACGTGGGTCGGCTGGCTCGGTCGCCTCCGGGATCGCCGGCGTCCTCAGTCGGCGGGAAATCTCGGTGGTTTTCGGCCGCTCTGGTTTCACCGCAGATACGAGGCGGTCACCCCGCTAAATAGCTGCAGGGCGGATCGGAGCGCGGGGAGCAGAAAAGCAGGGGGCGGCTCGATCAAAGCTGGACCGCTCTGGCGTAGCCGGTGAGTTCGAGGAAACCGGAGCCGAGTTCGCGGCCGGAGTCGTCGCGGATGCGGCAGGCACCTTCCCAATAAGGGATACCACCGAGGGCGCCGGTGAGTTCTTGGTTTTTGGCGAGTGGCTCGATGTCGAGCCGCACGGGGGCGCGTGTGAGGGGATCGGTGGTCGTGAGACGAAGACGCGAGGGATAGGCGGCGCCGGTGGCGGGGCTTTTCCAACGATCGAGGACTTCGAGGGTGAACGGGGCGCGCTGAGTTTTTCCGGCGTCGTCGACCCATGTGAGCGTGGAGGCGGGATCGGCGGTGCCGTCGACGCGGCGGAGTTGGTAAAGCATGAGTTCGCGACCGTCGGCGAAGTGCACGCTGAGCCAGTCCCAGCCGACTTGGCCGCCGCTGAGTTGGCTGCTGCTGATTTCGTGGTCCATCCACGCTTCGCCGGTGACGCGGAGTTTTTCGGCGGGGGAATCGGAGGCGGCGAGGGCGGAGGCGTTCGAGTTGGCAAAGAGGGTGAGTTCGCCGTCGGCGCGGAGGCGGGAGAACGTGAGGTAGTAGCTCGCGGCGGTGGGATCGGCACCTTTGCGGGAAACGCCGTCTTCGCCGAAGATCACGAGCGGTTTCGCAGGCGTGAGCGTGAGGGTGAACGCAGCTTCAGCGCGGATACTGCCAATGAGGAGGAGACGAGGCGTGGATGAAGTGTCGGCGGGATCGGCGAGGCGGAGGGACCACGGGCCATTGCGCACGTCGAGGGTGGCGGGGGAGGCGGCGGCGTCCCAGCCTGCACGGTTGAGTTTTTCCTGATGGAGGAATTTACCGGTTTGCGTGTCGAGCAGCGCCATGTGCGCGAGGAAAATATGGCCGGAGCCGAAAGTCGCGGAGTCCTCGGCGCCGCCACGCGGAGCAGCGGAGCGGAAGAACGTGGCTTGAAATCCGAAGCGGCGCCCGGCGTCGGCGTAGAGGTGGCCGGTGACATACCACCACTCGATTTTGAAGTCGGGGTGGTTGCCGTGGTCGCGGGGGAAGCTGAAGCGGTGGCCGGGCTGCGGGACGGCAAAGCCTTCGGCGGTGGTGAGCGGGATTTGCGCGCGGAGCGTGGTGAAGAGGCTGTGCGGGCAGAGTGTGCCGAGGAGCAGGGCAACGAGGAAAGGCGTGACGGGTGGATTTCTCCGATGCGCCAGCGAGTACTGAATCGCCCGCCAGCGGGCTCCTACCTCAGAAAAAATTGGGTTCATCGGGAGGTTGAAGGGGGGATTATTCTTCGCGGTCGGCGGGCAGATCGGCGCCCCAGCGGCCGACGGCGTAGCTCACGGCGGCACCGGTTGCGACGACGGTGACGGCGAGGGCGGCGAGCTGGGCCCATGGCAGAGAAAAGCCGAGCGTCCAACCGAAGGACTGTTTATTGATCACGTAGATGAGGAGCCAGCCGAGGGCCAGGCTGAGGAGCAGGCCGCCCGTGACGGCCGACGCGGCGATGGCGGTGCCCTCGGCGGCGGTGGCGCGAGCGATTTCGCGGTCAGAAAAACCCAGGGCGCGGAGGGTGGTGAGTTCTTCGCGGCGATCGAGGAGGACGCTGACGAGGGTGAGGGCGAGGCCGATCACGGCGACGGCCACGCCGATGACTTCGAGGGCGTAGGTGATGGAAAATGTTTGGCGGAAAATGCGGAGAATTTCGGAGCGGAGTGCCGCGTTGGTGTAGATGGCGAGGCCGGGGTGGCGGGCGAGCAACGCGGTGCGGAGACTCTCGGCGTCGGTGCCGGGGCGCAGGAAGAGGGAGACGTTGGCGGCGTAGTCGTCGCCGAACCAGGCGACGAGGCGGGCACGTTCCACGAGGAGAGAGCCGCGCTCGTTGCCGTAGTCGGCGTAGACGCCGGCGAGGGTGAGCGTTTGCGGGCCGGCGGGCGCGGGGACGCGGACGGTGTCGCCGCGTTTTTTATGAAAGCGCTCGCAGAAACTTTCGCTGGCGAGGGCGAGGGTGGCGTTGCGCGTGGCGTCGAAGACGGCGTCGTCGAGCGGCGGCTGCACCCACGACAAATCCGAGCGGGCGCGCACGACGCGGAGGTCGGCTCCGGTGAAAATCGTTGGCGTGCGGTCCAGCTCGATAGGATACGCGGAAAGCACGCTGGCCTCAGCGACGGCGGGATCGTGAGCGAGGGCGCGCCAAACGGACGGCGAGATGCGGTTTTGGGAGGAGGCGCTCTGCGCGCCGTTGCTGGAAATGTAGAGATCGGCTTGGAGCGAGCGTTGGACCCAGCCGCGCACAGTGGTTTCAAAACTGGCGACGAGAATCGCCATGCCGGCGGTCATGCCGATGGCGCAGAGGAGCGCTGCGACGGCGAGGCGGTGGCGGCCGGACGGCGCGGCCAGATGGCTCAGCGCGATGCGGGCGACCGCGGAAGATTTGCGGACGCGGCGGGTCACACGAGCGATGGCGGGCAGGAGAAATCCGCAGAGCACGCCGCCGCCGAAAATCCAGAGGAACGCCGCGAGGTAGCCGGCGAACGGAAAACGCCCGCCGCCGGCGAAATGCAGCGGCGGGAGTTGTGCGCAGACGATCCCTGCGGCGATGAGGGCGACGCCGAGCCACGCGCTGCGCAGCGCGACGTGGCCGGGAGCGGCGCTGGCGGAGCGCACGAGGACTTGGGCGGGCGGCGTGCGCGCGGCTTCGCGGGCGGGCCACCAGCCGGCGAAGAGACTCGCGACGAGACCGAGGAGGAGGCCGAGCGCGATCTCACCGGCGTCGAGCCCGGCGGACTCAACGGTGGTGGCGTAGTAAAGGGCATTGACGGTTTGGCCGACGGCGCGCACGGAAAATTGGGCGCCGGCCCAACCGAGCAGCAGCCCAAGGGCGCCGCCGAGCAGGCCGAGCACGGCGGCCTCGGCAAGCCACGCGCGGCGGATCGTGCGCTCCTCGACGCCGAGCGAGCGGAGGATGGCGATTTCGCTGCGGCGACGGACCACGGCGCCGTCGAGGGCTTGGAAAATCAGATACAGGCCGACGAGGAGCGCGATGAGGGAGAGGACGGTGAGGTTGAGGCGGAAGGCGCGCGTCATGGTTGCGGCGGTGTCGCGGCGCGCGCCGGGTGAAGTGACCGCCCAGCGCTCGCCGTCGCTGGTGGTGCCGAGTTTCTCGAGCAGGGCGCGGAGTTCGTCGCGGCGTTCGTCGGCGCGCGGGCCGGGCTCGATGAGGAACTCCACGCGATCAAGGCGACCAAATTTTCCGGTGAGTCGCTGGAGTTGCGGCAGGTCGAGGAGAATGAGATTCGCGGGGACGCGCGGGGCGTCCTTGGGTGTGGGGATCACGCCAGCAATGGAGAGGGCGTGGACCTGTTCGTTGATGACGAGATCGAGCGTGCGCGCTGAGCCGAGGGAAGTGGCGAGCGTGGAGCTGAGCCAGATTTGTGGGCCAGCGCGAAAGGCGGACCAAAAATCGGACCGAGCCTCGGTGCCGCCTGGTTGACCGAAGTAGGAGGCGTCGGCGGAGTGTGCGCGGGCGAGATTGGCGACGGCGATGAGATCGACGCCGAGTAACGTGAAAGTGGTGCGGCCGAAGTTGGCGGATTCATCGGCGCGGCGCAGGCGGGCGGCGGTGGATTCGACGACGGGAAAGATGTGCACGGGGCGCGGGCCGAGAGCGGCGCGCAATTCCGGGAGGATGTTTTCGGGCAAGGTGCCGGCGGCGGGTTGGATGATCCAATCGCTCTGGCCGGTGATCGTATCCGTAAAATGGGTAAAGCTCGCGACGGCGGCGCGGTTCGCGAGGCGCACGGCGACGAAGACGGAGACGCCGAGCGCGAGGATGCCGACGAGGAGGAGGGATTGCCGCGGAGCGAGCCGCCAGTGGCGGAGCGCGAATCTGCGCAACAGAAGTGTCTCGAGGGAAAACATCGCGGGGCTCAGGCGAAGACGCGGCCGTCGCGCAGATGGATCCGGCGGTGGCAGATCGCGGCGGCCTCCTCGCTATGGGTGACGAGCACGAGGGCGGTCTGCGTCTCGTCGGTGAGCTCGCGGAGGAGGCGGAGGATGTTTTCGCCGTTGGCGGAATCGAGATTGCCGGTGGGTTCATCGGCCAAAATGAGCGCGGGGCGGTGGACGAGGGCGCGGGCGATGGCGACGCGTTGCTGTTCGCCGCCGGAGAGTTGGGAGGGCAAGGCGGCGGCGCGCGCGGTGAGGCCGACCCGGGTGAGGGCGGCGGCGACGCGGGCGGCGCGCTCGGGTGCGGGGACGCGGGTGAGTTGCAGCGGGAGCTCGACGTTTTCGGCGGCGGTGAGCGTGGGCAGCAGATGGAAAAACTGGAACACGGTGCCGACGCGTTCGCGGCGGAGGCGGGCGAGCCCATCGCTCGGGAGTGCGTCGATGCGCCCGCCAAGGAGGGTGATGGTGCCGGTGTCGGGGCGATCGACGCCGCCGAGACAATTGAGGAGGGTGGTCTTGCCGCTGCCGGAGGGCCCGGTCAGCGCGATGCGTTCGCCGGCCGCGACGGAGAACGACACATCCGCGAGCACGGCGCGCGCGCCGTAGGATTTGCCGACGGCGGAGACGGTCAGAACGGGAGCGGTGGAAATTGCCGGTGCGGCCGGTGCGAGGACCATGTGCCCACGCAAGGGCCTTTGCAGGGAAAGGCGAGCGGGTGCAGCGGAAATGCGGGAAAAGAAGTCGGGCTCGGCGAGGGTCGAAAATGGCAATGCGAAGAAATGACGCCCGCGCTTGTCGCAGAATCACGGACTGTCTTAGTGGCCCTCGATGTCCAAGATCCTCCTCGTTGCCGAAAAGCCCGCTGCCGGGCGTGACTTTGCGGCGGCGCTGACGGGAGGGCACTTCAACGGTCAAGGACCGCATCGCGGAAAAATGGCGGACGGGACGGACCTCACGGTGGTATCGGCGCGCGGGCATTTGTTCGAGTTAGCGAAACCGGAGACTTACGACCCGAAGTTTGGCGCGTGGAACGTCCATGATTTGCCGATCGTGCCGACGAAGCTCTGGGATTTCGTCGAGGAGCCGCGGGCCGATGGCGGGAACTTGCTCGATGTGCTGCGCGCGGAGGCGAAGGCGCACGCTGGCTGCGAGATCGTCAACGGCTGCGACGCGGAACGGGAGGGCGAGGTGATTTTTCGGAAGGCGCTGCGCGGAGTGAACGCACCGGCGGGCACGAATTACTCGCGCATGTGGGCGCAAACGATGACCGTGGACGGACTGAAGGAGGCGTTTGCGGCGCGGAAGCCGCTGAAGGATTACAACGGTCTCGCGCAGGCGGGCTTCACGCGGGATCAGGCGGACTGGCTCGTCGGTATGAACGTGACCGTGCTGGCGACGAAGACTCTGCCGCGCGGGCGGGGCGATTGGAAAGTGTGGTCGGTGGGCCGCGTGCAGACGCCGACCCTCGCCCTGATCGTCGCGCGCGATCTGTTGATCGAAAATTTTGTGCCGCAGAAGTTTTGGGAGGCGTATGGGAGTTTCGGCGGGCTCGAGGCGAAGGCGGAGTTGGATGCGTACGCGGCGTCGACCGACCGCGTGAAACTGCTCGGCGCGCCCGCGGTGAGCAGCGAGCGGGACAAGAAGGCGTTTTGGGACAAGGCGAAGGCGGAGGCGTTCGGGGTGTCGGCGAAAACCCCGCCAACGTATCGAGCGACGGAAAAGAAAACGACGCGCATGGAGAAGCCCCCGCTGCCGTTCGATTTGCAGGAAATGCAAAAGCTCATGTCGAAGAAGTTCGGTAGCACGGCGACGGATACGCTGGCGATTCTGCAAAAGCTCTATGACGCGAAGCTCATCAGCTACCCGCGCACGGACTGCCGCCATTTGCGCGAGGACATGAAGGACAAGCTCTACGCGTCGCTCGTCGAGGTGCACGCGCACCTGCGGGCGATGCGGCCGGCGCTGCACCTGTCGCAGCAGGCATTGATGCCGAAGAAGGTGGCGGCGGCGTCGCGGGCGTTCGACGACACGCAGGTGGAAGGTCACTACGGCCTCGTGCCGACGGGCGAGGTGAACGGCCTGGCCCAGCTCGCGGGCAACGACCTGTTCGCCTACCTGACGGTGGTGCAGACGACGCTGATGGCGCTCGACGAGGCGGCGAAATACAAGGGTGTGACGCGGCGTTACACACAGGAGGGCGGGGCGGGGGCGTATGCGCCGGCGGTGTTCAAGGCGACGCGTGAGCAGAGCGATTTCCCGGGCTTCAACCGCTGGGTGAAACGCGAAGCGAAGGCGGCGGCGGCGCTGCCGCCGATTGCGGCGAAACAGATTTTGGAGGTGGTGACATTGAAGGAACTGACGACGAAGCCGCCGGAGCATTTCACGGACGCGACCTTGCTCGACGCGATGAAGTATGCTGGCGAGACCTTTGACGACGACACGCCGGAGGAGCAGCGCGAGGCGATGGTCGCGGTGATGAAGGACAAAGGAATCGGCACGGCGGCGACGCGCGCGAACATCATCGAGAAGATTTTGCTGCGCGGTTTCGTGGTGCGGGAAAAATCGAAGCTCCTCTCGACGGAAAACGGCCGGCTATTGTGTCGCGAATTGGCGACGCGCGCGCCGAACATGCTCTCGGCCAAACTCACGGGCGAGTGGGAGCTAATTTTGAAAAAGATGGAGCGTAACGCGACGGCGATGACGCGTGCGGAGTTTTTGGATGCGCTGCTCGCGAGCGTCGTGAGTATGAAGGAAGGGTTTATCAAGGGCAGCTCGCGCCCGGGGATTAACGAGCCCGTGATTCCGGTGACGGCGGGCACGCCGGTGACGGATGCGATCTGCCCGAAGTCGCAGGAAGCGTTGTTGGACCGCGGGCCGTTTTTCGAAGCGGCGGGCTGGCCGGGCGTGCGGTTATGGAAGAGCGCGTTTGGGAAGGCGTGGAGTGCGGCGGAGTTTGTTGCGCTGCTGGAGAGTGTGCTCGCGAAGAGGCCGTTTCACGCGACGGGCCTGAAGTCGGCGACGGGCAACCGCGACTACGCGGCGGACCTCGTGATCGACGAGGGGACGAAGAAGCTCGTGATCTTCACGCCGGAGCCGACGAAGGTGAAAGGTGTGAAGTGCCCGAAGTCGGGGAAGCTGCTGCTGGACGGCGGCGGATGGTTCGAAGCGCCGGGCTGGCCGGGTGTGAAGCTGTGGAAAAACGCGTTTGGAAAAACGTTCGCCGCCGAGGACTACGTGTCGGTTTTACAGGGATGGAAAGACGGCGCGCCGATCGACGTGGCGGGGCTGGTCTCGGCGAAGTCGGGCAAAGCCTACACGGCGAAGCTCGTGCTCGATGAAAAGGCGGGGAAGGTGAAGTTGGATTTCGGGGTGGGGCCTCAGGTCTGATTGGGCGCCGAATCGTTATGGCTAAGGCTTGGCAATGCTCGAAGACTCCTTTGGAAAACTCGAGGAGGGTATCGGCGGTTTCTGACACTGGGCGGAGCAACACGGGGTCAAGCGGGGTCGTGTTTTCTCGGAAGAGCGGTGGATCGCGTGAGACCTAGCTATGGACAAACCAGTAGCGGGGCGAAGTTGTTTTCGTCGGCGGCGCGGACGGCGGCAAGGTAGCGGGTGCGGGTTGCGCCGGTGGGAGGTGATGCCCGAAAATATTTTGGCCAGGTGACATCATTTACCCGGCGGTTCTCGATTGTGGACTGGGACCCGACCACAGGCTGGGCCTACAAAAATCAAAAGCACGTGGCGATGGGTGTAATCTACCGTTCGGCTCAATCCGCGATTCTCTTCCTCACGCGATTGGGTTCCGTTGCTTTTACGGCCGAGTTTCGGCGGCCTCTCGCAGCGGTACAAAGTAGGCCCGCGTTGAGGCGGCCCGGGGATTTCTTTGGAAACTTGCTTTCGCTTCAACCCTATCGGCCACGTCGCTGCGCCCCTCCGCGGTGATGAACCGGATCGACGAGCGCGTGGGCACCTCCCTTGTGACGGTCGATCCGGTGTTTTTCGACACGCGGCGGCAGATGCTCGCGGCGCAGGTTGGCTGGTTTCGCGAAGCTTCGCCGGTTTATCGGCGCGATTTTCCCGCTGGCAGCGCGGGCTCGACGTATAGCAGGCGCGCATTACTGGATTTCGCGGACTGCCGTGATAGAGTTTTCCGAGGCGCACGGTCTTCAGAATGGCGCGTCACCTTATTGTAAGAAACTCAATAAAATCCCGAAAAATGAAACCGCTCCCATTGGCTCTGGTTTTGATTTTCAGCGGCCTGGTCGCGCCCGCCCTCGCGGCCGGGAGCGCGGCGGAGGCCCGCGTCCTTCGCGGTGGTGCGGCGGTGGGCGACATCGCGCCGGACCTCGGGCAGATGATCGTCGGCGACTGGGTGCCGACGCCGGCGAAGCACATTCACGATCCCTTGCAGGTGCGAGTGCTCGCGCTCGACGACGGGACGAAGCGCCTCGCCACCGTCGTGTGCGATAACGTCGGTTTGCCGCGCGAAGCGTGCGACGAGGCGAAGCGACTGACCCAAAAAGCCACCGGCCTCGATCGCGCCCACGTGCTGATCTCCTCGACGCACACGCACTCGGGCGTATCGGCCGACCAGGTACGATTGACGCGCGACACGTTTAGCCGGACGGAGACCCGCGGGGTCGCGGGTGCCGAGGTCGGGTCGGCTTCGGAAGGCCGCCTGGTCGGCTACCAGCAGTTCATCGCGCGGCGCGTGGCCGATACCGTGCAGCGGGCGATCAACCAGCTCGAGCCCGCGCGCATCGGGTGGGGGAGCGGCCAGGAACCGTCGCAGGTGTTCAACCGCCGCTGGTTCATGGACGACGAGAAAGAGCGGCGCAATCCGTTCGGCGGCGTGGATGCCGTGCGCATGAATCCACCGCGCATGGCACCGACACTGGTCAAGCCGGCCGGACCCACGGACCCGGAGATTGCGTTTATTTCGGTGCAGGCGAAAAACGGCCGGCCCCTCGCGCTGCTCGCCTCTTCGCTGCACTACGTCGGCGGCGTGCCAGCGGGAGTCGTGTCCGCGGATTATTTTGGGGCGTTTGCAACGCGCTTGGGCGAGTTGCTTGGGGCCGACCGGCAGGATCCGCCGTTTGTCGGCCTCATGGCCAACGGGACGAGCGGTGACGTGAACAACATCAATTTCCGCGAGAAGGCACCGGTGCGCGCGCCGTTCGAGCAGATCCGCCGGGTGGCGAATCTCGTCGCGGCCGAAGTTTACCGGTCCTATCAGACGGTCGAGCATCGCGACTGGGTGTCGTTGGATGTCCGTTATGAGGAGCGGATCGTCGCGATGCGCCGTCCGACGGAGGAGATGTTGACCCGGGCGCGCGAACTCGCGAAGCGGCCGGCGAATCCGCCCGGCTGGCAACGCCATGAGCCGAACGATGCGAGCCGTGTGTTGCAACCCGCCGCCGCGCCGGAGTCCGTCGCGCTGCCGCTGCAGGTTTTCCGCATCGGCGAGGTGGGGATCATGACGGTGCCCGCCGAGACGTTTGCGGAAATGGGGCTCGATCTGAAAGCGCGGGCTCCGTTTGCCAAGGCATTCACGATCTCGCTCGCCAACGGCTCCTACGGTTGTTTGCCGACGGCCGCACAGCATCGTCTCGGCGGCTACGAGACGTGGCTCGGTACGAACTTGCTCGAGATTGATGCCGCGACGAAAATTACCGATGTGCTGCTCCGAATGGCGGGTGAAATAAAACTCAAATGACGCGACCCTGGACGACGTACCGCATGGTTTTCTCGGTGCTGGCATTCCTCGCGGCGGCCGGCGGGTGGCGCGCGGCGGCGGCGGTGCGGCCCAACATCGTACTGATCGTCGCCGACGATCACGGTCGCGATGCGCTCGGCTGCTACGGCAACCCGGTGATCAAGACGCCCCACCTCGACGCGCTGGCGGCGGACGGCACGCGATTCACCCACGCGTTTTGCACCACGGCGAGCTGCAGTCCGTCGCGTTCGGTGATCCTCTCGGGCCAGCAAAACCACCGCAACGGCATGTATGGCCTGCAACATGACGACCACCATTTCCAGTCGTTCGCTCACGTGAAGAGCCTGCCGGTGCTGCTCGCGGCGGCCGGCTACCGCACGGCGCGGATCGGGAAATTTCACGTCGGCCCCGAGGCCGTCTATGCGTTTCAGACGGTGCTCTCCGGTGGCGCCGCCAACGACCCCGCCACGATCGGCCGCAGTCCGGTCGAGATGGCGGAGCAGTCGCGCGGCGTGATCGAGGCGAAGGATGACCGGCCGTTCTTTCTCTATTTCGCCAGCGACGATCCGCACCGCGCCAACGCGGTGCTGGCGGACGGCAAGCCGACGTTCGACACTTTTCCGAACCCAAACCGTTTCGGGAATCGGCCGGCGGGTTATCCGGAAATTGTGCCCGTGATTTATCGGCCGGAGGACGTGCGGGTGCCGTCGTATCTGCCCGACACGCCCTCATGCCGCGCGGAATTGGCCGAATACTACCAGGCGGTTTCGCGACTCGATCAAGGGGTGGGACATTTGCTGGGCATTCTGAAAGCGGCGGGCCGCTACGAATCGACGCTCATCGTTTACCTCTCGGATAACGGCGCGGCCTTTCCCGGGGCGAAGACGACCCTCTACGATCCGGGGATGCGGCTGCCATGTCTGGTGCGCAGTCCCGGGCGGAAACATCCGGGCGCGACGCAACCGGCCATGATCACATGGGCGGACTTGGCACCGACGCTCCTCGACGTCGCGGGCGCAGCGGCGGGCGGCGCAGAGTTTGACGGGCGTTCGTTTCGGGCGGGGCTGGATGGCGAGTCGATGGTGGGGTGGGATACGATCTATGCCTCGCACACGCTGCACGAGGTCACGATGTATTATCCGATGCGCGTGGTGCGCACGCGGCGGCACAAGTTGATCGTGAATCTGGCCAGCGAGCTGACGTTTCCGTCGGCGCTCGATCTGATCAAGTCGCCCACGTGGATCAGCGCGAACGCAGCGGGCGGGCGGATGCTCGGGCGTCGGCCGATCGAGCAGTTTCTGCACCGGCCGCGATTCGAGCTCTACGATCTCGAACGCGATCCGGACGAAGTCGCGAACCTCGCCGAGGTGCCGGAGCAGCAACGGCTGAAAGGCGAATTGCTCGAAAAAGTGCAGGCGTTTCAAAAGGCGACGAAGGACCCGTGGTTCCGCATGTGGTCTTACGAGTGAACATACCGATGGTGGTCGCCGTCGGTGGCTTGTTGGGCGCAGCGAGCATCTTTGGGGATGGAAGCGCCACGAAAGACGGAGTCGTGTTGCGCGACGCGCTCTGGCGGGAGGCGACGTACGTGGGCAAACCGGCGTGTCGGTTGATATCCGTCGTGCCTGGCGGATGGTTTTCGCCGCTGCGCTCTCCGCGTCCTCCGCGTTGCAACGGCCTTTTCTGGATTGAAGAGCCGATGGCGCGGGCCGATTTCAGGACGACGGTGAGGCTGTGGGCTTCGACGGGTTGCGGAAGAAGATTAAAAAGATCACGAGTACCGCGAGGGCTCCCCAAGCGGGTGTGAGCCAAATGGCCCTCCAGTCGTGCGCGAGGCCGTTGACCGGCGCGGCGAGCGCGTGCTTCGCGAGGACTTGTCCGGCGAGGAGCGTGCCGACAAAGGCGCCGACGCCCCAGAGAATGAAGGCGATGAAGCCCTGGGCCGCACCGCGGCTGCGCTCGTTGGCGGCTTCGTCGACATAGAGCTGGCCGGCGATGAAGAGGAAATCGTAGCACGCACCGTGCAGCAAAATCGCCGTGAAGATGAGCGCAGTCTGGGTCGCGCCACCATCGGCACTGAAGCCGAGCGCGAAATAGCGCAGCACCCAGCACGCGATCCCGATGAAGATGGTGGTCTTGTAGCCAAACTTGCTGAGGAAAACCGGCAGGAGCAGAAAACAAATGACATCGGACACCTGCGCGAGCGAGGTCTTCACCAGCATGCCTTCCCACTTCAGCTGTGTGAGATATACGCCGAGGTTTACAAAGTAGAAATAGAGGGGGATGCAGATCAGAAACATGCACGCGATGAAGATCGCGAATGACGGTTTTCTAAGCAGCGCGAGGGCGTCGAGCCCGAGGATCTCCGCGAGGCTCACGTTGGCACCGGTCTTCTTGGGCGGCGTGTGCGGCAACACCAGCGAGTAGAGGCCGAACACGATCGAGGCGCCGCCCGCGATGTAGAACTGCGTGGGCGACTCCGCGCTCGCGATCAGCTGCAGGCCGAAGAGTCCGGCGATCCAGCCGACGGCGGAGAGCATCTTCACGCGCGGGAAATCCACCTTGGCGTTGGCGAGGTGGGTGAGCGAAAGCGAGTTCCCGAGTGCGAGGGTCGGCACATAGAGCGCGCAGTAGAGAATCAGCATGGGGTAGAACGACGCGAACGTCGTGCACTGCGGGAGCAGGCACAGGACGACGCCACCGAGAATGCCCAGCACCGCGAGTAATTTCTCCGACGCGAAGAAGCGATCCGCGATCAGGCCTACGAGAAAGGGCGAGATCATGGCGCCGATGGCGAACGCGCCGTAGGCGAGGCCGATTTGGCCACCGTCGAATTTCAGCGTGCTGAAGAGATACGTGCCCATGCTCACATACCATGCGCCCCAGATGAAATACTGGAGGAACATGAAGACGCTGAGCTGGAGCTTGAGGGTGGATTGGGTGGGAGTGGGATTCATGGGAAAGGAAAGCGAGCGGGGAGCGAGGGGAGATGAGGACGGCTACAGCCGCCCGTTGGTCAAACCCTCACAGCTCTTTAATGGAGACGTTGCGGAATTGGACGAGGCTGGAGGCGGGGCTGTATTTTCCGTCTTTCCAGCCGCCGTGGTGTTGGAGGGCGAGCGGGCCGGTCGCGGGGAGACCCGGCAGCCCCGCGTTTTCGATCACCGTTTTGCCGTTGAGGATCACGGTGAGGCGTTCGCCGCGGAGGGTGACTTCAAAGGTGTTCCATTCACCGACGGGTTTGTCGGCGCGGACTTTCGGGGTGACGCCGGCACGGACGGAGGGCGGTTGCTTGGCGTCCATGCGGTAGCCGTAGACTTCGCCGGAGCCGATGGGCCAGCACCAGATGTTGAGTTGGGCCTTGCTCGTGCCGCGGAGATAGATGCCGGAGTCGGCGTTGGGCGTGGGCGTGATGACGTCTTTGCCGTCGGGGCCTTTCTTGTGCGTGCCGTCGGGGAGGACGGTGGGGACGGGGTAGAGGCCGGTGGTCTCCTTGATGCGCCAATCGAGGCGGAGCGTGAAATCGCGGTAGGATTTTTCGGACCAGAGATTTTTGTCGCCGGGAGCTTCGGAGCGCGCGTCGTAGTCGATCACGCCGTCGAGGACTTTCCAGTGACCGTTGTCGCCGATGGGCGTTTTCCACCCGGTGAGGTCGCGGCCGTTGAAGAGCGAGACGAAGCCGGGGTCGGCGGCGGAGGCGGCGAGGGTGGTCGCGAGGGCGAGTGCGAGCGGGGCGAACATGCGGGGGAATTTCATGGAGTGGAAGGAAGGGTTCAGAACTGGAAGGTATTCGTAAGCGTGATAGAGCGCGGATCGGTGTAGCGGGGGTAGCGGGCGATGCGGCCTTGGTTCGTCACGTTGTTGAAGGCGTTGTCGATGTTGAGCTGGCCGGTCCAGCGGACGCGACCAAACTTCGCCGTGTATTTGAAAAATGGGCTCACCACGAATTCGTCGGCGTTGAGCCGCTCCGGGACGACGAGCTGGCCGCTGATAAAGAGGCCGCCGGGATCGCGCACGCGGCCGTGGGCCCAGCGAATCGAGCTGCCGGCGCTGAAGCCGCGCAGCCGGCCTTCGCGGAAATCGTAGCGTGTGACGAAGCTACCGCGATATTGCCGCGGCTGCACGTCGTCGGCGCTCTGGGCGTCGAGAAAGTCGTGGGTCGCGGCGAGCGCAGCGTCGATCTCGGCGGCGGAGCGGCCGAGCGAGCGCAGGTGCGCCTCGGCGCGCGCGACCTTGGCGCGGAGCTGCGGGACGGAGGTGGAGCGGCGGTTCTGCGTGTCGCCGTAGCCGAGGCGCATCGTCCAGTTGCGCGTGAGGTTGGCGGTGAGCTCGACCTCGACACCGCGGGTGTCGCGGTCGTTGGAGTCGTCGAGGCCGATGATTTCGTCGGGCGACGGCGTGGTGCGGCCGGCGTTGAGCGCGGCGTTCACCTCGGTGCGGAGCGCGGCGGCGATGGCGGTGCGATTGTTGCCGGAGGTGTTGTCGTAGACGACGACCGAGGCGTTGACGCGCTGTTTGAGCAGGTTGAAGCGCAGCCCCAGATCGACGCCGGAGCCCTGCGTGGGGGCGCGGGCGTTGCCGAGGAGATCGGTGCCGACGTTGTCGGTGAAGAGTGCGGATTCCTGATACGAGGCAGTGACGCCGACCCAGTCGGTGAGGTTGAAGACGCCGCCGTAGCTCGTGTTGGTCTTCCAGGTGTCGGCGAGCGACCTCGTGGGCACGCGGGCCTCGTGGTCGAGGGGGTTGCCGACCTGATCGACGAAGCGGAATTCCTGATGGGGCCCGAACGCGAGCACGGGGAGGTTGCCCGCCTGCTGCCAGTGGTCACGGCTGATCCCGACACTGGTGCGCAGGCGACCCTTCAAGAAAGTGCCCAGGTGCTGGAACACGCCGCTGCTCAGGGACTGGTCGAAATATTGGAGGCCACCGGCCCCGTTGACGAAGTAGTCGAGCACACCGGGCGCGCGCGGGATCTTCAGTTTGTCGCCGTTGCCGTCCTTGAAGTAATACCACGGGGTGACGACGTTGTTGGCGACGCGGGCACCGATGCCGGTGAAACCGCGGCGCGCAATCTCCGCCGGGGTAAGGCCCCAGTTAAAATTTTGGATGCGGTAGATTTCGTCGCGGTGGTTGACGCTGAGGATGAGGCGGTGGCTGGTTTTCCAGAATTCCGCGCTGTAAACGCCGATGAGGCGGGCGGACTCGATGCTGTGCTTTTCCAGCCGCCGCGTGATGGTGCCACCGATGAACTGCTGCTCGAAGTTGGGATTCGCGATCGTGCGCGTGGGGTCGTTGGGAAACGCGGGGTCGAGCAGGCGCGGGTTCACGTCGAGGAAGACGGCGCGGACGTTGCCGCCGGCGATGTTGCCGTTGCGCGTGAGGCTCTGCGCGGTGGTCTCGTCCTGGCGGTTGTAGGCGAGCCACACGTCGAGGTGGCGCGTCGCCTTGTGCTGCACGGAGAAATTCGCCGCGCGAAAATCGTAGTCCACCTTGGCGTCGGGTCCGGCCCAGTCCTGCTTGAGCGGAAACCATGAGACGGGGATCGGCAGGATCGGAATGCGGTTGGGGTTCTGCGGATCGGTGGCGCTCGTGGCGGCGGCGCCTTGGATGATGGTCGTGATGCGGTAGACGGGAAAGGCGTCGGTGGTGCCCATCGTCTGGAGGTTGTAGAACTGGCCGCCGATCATCGTCCACGCGTGCGCATCAGCGGTGGCGGTGGGCGGCGCGGCGAGGCGGGCCGTGCCGACGCCGTTGTTCTGCACGCCGGCGAGATTCGGATTGGCGTCGCGCGCGATCGTGCCGGTGCCGCGGACGTAGGCGGCCATCTGGTTGTTGAGCGCGGTGTGGCTGATGTGCGTGACCATGTCGCCGCGCTCGAACGTGGCATCGACGACGGTGCGGCCGGACTTGAACGGCTGCCAGCGGAGCGCGCCGGCGCCGGCGCGGAAGTCGCGGCCGGTGTTTTCGTGCCAGCCCTCGAGGCGGGAATCGATCAGGTTGACGCGCGCGGCGAAGGTCTTGGCGACGAGCACGCGGTTGAAATCGAGGGTGAAGCGGCGCGAGCCGCGGTCGTCGAGGCGCGTGGCGAAGTCGGTGAGGTTGCGGAACTGGCCGCGCTTGCTCGTGAGGTTGATGACGCCCGTGGCGTCGGTGTCGCCGTAGGCGATGCCACCGGGGCCGCGGGAGATTTCGATGCGCTCGGTGTTGTAGGTGTCCTGCGGCGTGTAGGTGGGGAAGCCGTCCTTGAGCTGGCGCACGGAGGGCAGACCGCGGAAATTGATCTGGTTGCCGGAGCGGGCGCCGACGGGCGCGCCGACCTGCATGTTATCGTTGTAGATGTTGTCGGCGCCGACGGCGAAGTCGGCGGCCTGGAAGAAATCGGTGATGCCGAGGTCGGAGAGGAACTCGGTATTGAAAACGGAGATCGAGTTGGGGAGGTTGGCGAGCGACTCGTTGGTGCGCGTGCCGCTCATCGCGGTGGAGGACGCGTAGCCGACGTCGGTGGTGGCGGTGACTTCGAAGGGGTTGAGGGCGACGGGAGATTCTTTTGCCGGCGGCGGTGTGGGGGCGGTCGCAGCGTGGAGGGTGATCGCGGAGGCGATGAAGAGGGCGAGGCAGAGAGACGGAAAGAGGGAGAGAGGAGAACGCATGGGTGGGGTGGGGAAACGGGACTGAGGTATCCGGTCAGGTTTGTAGCGGGGCGCGGAGGAGAGAGAATCGAAAAATCCAACTGAGGCGAGTCGCCTCGGCGCGGGACTTGGCTTGGCCCCTCGGGACGGTGGCGGGCTTGCGGGCGGCCAAAGGGCGCTTCGGCCGGTCGTCGCGGGGCGGACCGACGAACGAAACTGGAATCCCGCGTTCGCGGGAATTGAGGAGGCCTGGGGCGGATGGCATACTTGGCGTTTCCTTCCTCGAAGCTCCTGTCGCTGCAATGCCACTCGGTATTTGAAGGCGGCCGACCTCGGGGAAGCTTGTTCCTCCCTCCTCCCCAACCCCACTCCGTCATGATCCTGCTCCCCCCCTTTTCGACGCGCCTCAGTCGAGCCATCGGCCGAATCCCTGCGCTGGCCGCGTTGATTGCCTTGCTCGCCGGGCCGGTGGTGGGCGCGGATTCTCCGGCCCGGCCCGCGACGGGCAGCGTGGGCTTGATTGAGGGCCGCGTGTTTAATCCGGGCACGGGCGAGTATCTTGAGTTCGTGCGCGTCACCGTCGAGGGCACCCAGCTCGAGGCGTTCACAGATTCCTCGGGCGAGTTCCGGCTGGTCAATGTGCCCGCCGGCGCGGCGCGCGTGACGGCGTTTCGGACCGGTGTGGCCCCGCAGTCGCACCCCGTCACGGTCGCGGCGGGGTCGGCGGTGCGCCAGAATTTCGAGCTGTCCTATCTCCGGCCCGGCGCCGCGGCCGGAGCGGGCGCGGTGAAACTGGAGCAGTTCACCGTGGCGACCTCGAAGGAGATGGACGGCGCGGCGATTGCGATCAACACGAAGCGCTTCGCGGCCAACGCGGTGAATGTCGTGGCGGCGACCGAATTCGGGCCGGTGGCCGACGGCGGCGTTGGTGAGGTGCTCAAATCCGTCCCGGGCATCAATATCACCCGCGGTGGCTTCGGCGATGCCTACCAGGTTTCGCTCAACGGCGTGCCGCCCCGCAACGTGCCCATCACCGTCGGCGGTATCGCGTTCGCCGATGCCTCGTCGGGCGTGCAGCGCAACACCGGTCTCCAGCAGTCCTCGATCAACAATTTCTCCCGGATCGAGATTGCCTACACCCCGACACCCGAGATCAGCGGGGCCGCGCTCGCCGGCGCGGTGAACATGGTTCCGCTCAGCGCCTTCGAGCGCTCGAAGCCCGCGGTGAGCTACAATGTCACGATGATGATGCGCGACAATGCGCGGGACTTCCACCGCACGCCCGGCCCGCTGCGCGAGCCGGCCCGCAAGGTCCATCCGGGTTCCGATTTTTCCGCCATCGTACCGGTCAACGACCGATTTGGCTTCACGCTTTCCGGCAGCGCCTCGGCCCTCTACACCCACGGCGCCTTCATGCAAAACACATGGGCCGGGACCGTTCAGGCGACCAACGGTACCACGCTGCCCGACACCACCGCCGACCGCCCCTATCTGACCGGGTACCTGTATCGTGACCGCCCCGTGCTCTCGAAGCGCCTCACATTCGGCGGCACCGTCGACTACCGGCTCGGCCAGTATGACCGGGTCTCTTTCTCGTTTCTCTACGGCTACTCCGACGCGCAGGCGTTTCAGCGCACGGCGAATTTCACCATCACCAACGTCGCGCCGGGCAACTTCACGCCCACGGCCACGCGCGGCACCGGCACCGTGCAACTGCAGAACCTCTCCAACAAGGTCGGCGGCCGCATGATCACGCCCGCGCTTGCCTACCGCCATGACGGCCCGGTCTGGAAACTGGAAGCGACCGCGGGCGTTTCGCGCTCGGGGCGCTACAACCAGAACACGGACATCGGCACGTTCAGCCAGGCCAACGCCCAGCGGGGCGGCGTCACCATCGCGTTCGACGACATTTTCTACCTGCGCCCACGCGTCGTCACGGTCACCGACACCGCCACCGGCACCCCGGTCGACTTCACCAATCTCGCGAATTTCAACCTCACCACGGCCAACAACGTCGATCTGCGCATCGTCTCGCTCAAGCGCACGGCGTTCGTGAACGGCCGGCGCGAGTTCTTCCCGGCCTTCCCGCTCGCGGTGAAAGGCGGGCTCGACGTGCGCGAGGAGATTCTCGACAACCGCTCCCCGAGCCCGACCTACACCTTCGTGGGCGCCAACGGCACGGCCAACAACGCCGACGACAACGCCGCCGTCGTGCGCGACGACAGTTTTTCGCAGCGGACACCGCCATTCGGATTTCCCCGCACCGACTGGGTGAGCAACCAGGGGCTCTTCTCGCTCTACCGCTCCAACCCCGCGTATTTCACGACCAGCGACGCGACCACCCACACCGGCGCAGTGGCCAATTCCAAATGGGCCAGCGAGGTCGTCTCGGCCGCCTACGTGCGGGGCGACATGCAGTTTTTCGCCAACCGCCTAAAGCTCGTCGGCGGCCTCCGCGTGGAGCAGACCAACGGCGAGGGCCACGGCCCGCTCACCGACGCCACGCGCAACTTCCAGCGCGACGCCGCCGGCCGTTTCATCCTCGGCGCCAACGGCCGCCCTCTGCCCATCGAGACCAATGCGCTCGCCGCGGCCCGGCGCACGAGCATCGACCGCGGCCTGCACGTCGAAAAGGAATACCTGCGGTTTTTCCCCAGCCTCAACACCACCTACACGCTGCGCGAAAACCTGATCGTCCGCGGCGGCTACTTCCAGTCGATCGGCCGGCCCAATTTCGACCAGCTAGCCGGCGGCATCACCCTGCCCGATCTCAGCCTGCCGAACGCCGCCAACAATCGGATCACAGTCAATAATCCCCGCGTGAAGGCGTGGTCCGCGCAGACGTTCAAGGCGTCCCTCGAGTATTATTTCCAGCAGGTCGGCCTGATCTCGGTGAGCGGCTACTCCCGGCGCATCGAGGACTTTTTCGGCGGCGCGGTTTTCCGCCCGACCAACGAGTTTCTGGAGTTCTACGGACTTGATCCCTCGCTCTACACCGGTTTCGACGCCTCGACGCAGTTCAATCTGGCGACGCCCGTGCGCATGAGCGGCGTCGACGTGAACTACAAGCAGGCGCTGACGTTCCTGCCCAATTGGGCGCGAGGCGTGCAGGTCTTTGCCAATGCCAGCGCCCAGCGCATGACCGGCGACGAAGCCGGCAACTTTGCCGGCTACATCCCGCGCACCTACAACTGGGGCGTCAGTCTGGACCGCCCGCGTTACAACCTCCGCATGAACTGGAACTACTCCGGCCGGGCGCGCGCGGGCATCGTCGCCACCGGCCGCGGCATCGACCCCGCCACCTACATGTGGAACTCGAAGCGCATGATCGTCGATCTCAGCGCCGAGTATCGTTTCGACCGGCGGATGTCGGCCTTCATGAATCTCTCCAATATCACGGACGCACCGATCGACCTGGAGATCGCCGGCCCGCGCACGCCCGACCACGCGCAGTTCCGCACCCGCTCGGAATACGGCGCGCAGTGGACGTTCGGCGTCCGCGGCACATTTTGAGTTCGCCGGCGCTCCGACGCGGGCAGAGTTTCCGCTCATGCCAACCGTAGCCCGGGTCGAGGGGGTCGTCGGGGCGCCGCGATCACGGCGCCGGGCTGGCGGCGCGCCACGCTGGGCCGCCGCCGCCGCTCTCGCGGCCGTG
>SYGN01000200.1 GCA_005799525.1 Opitutaceae bacterium
ACGATCAAGGTCGCCTGCCAACAGGTGTGCCCAGTCGAAGCCATCGAATTTGGCAATATTGACGATCCGACCAGCAAGGTTTCCCGGGCGAAGGCCTTGGAGCAGGACTATTCGCTGCTCGGTTATCTCAATATTCGCCCCCGCACCACGTATCTCGGCAAGCTCCGCAATCCGAATCCGAAGATGCCCGATTACCAAGCGCTGCCGCTCAGTCGCGTCGAATATAACAATAAGAATCACCCTCCCTCCGATCACGGTCACGGTGGGCATGGCCACGACAGCCACGCGCCCGCGGCTCCGAAGACGGAGAAAAAACTCAGCGTGATCGACGCCGGGAAAACGTTCGGAGGACTTAGCTAATGGCCCCCGCCAACCACGCCGACACTGCGGCCCCCGCGATCTTGCAGGAGGTCAAACCTGCGTTGCTCCCCCGTGCGATCCTCATTTCCAATAACCGGAGCTTTTCTTGGATTACGGAAAAAATCTGCGGTATCATCGAAGGTAAAACGCCCACGTGGTGGTGGGTCTGCTTCGCCCTCGCGTGCTTCGTCGCGTCCTTCACCGTCGCGGGAATCGCTTACCTGATCGCCACCGGTGTCGGCGTTTGGGGCCACGCCAATCCCGTCAATTGGGCTTGGGATATCGTCAACTTCGTCTTCTGGATCGGTATCGGCCACGCGGGTACGTTAATTTCCGCCATCTTGTGCCTGCTGCGGCAGAAATGGCGCACCTCGATCAATCGCGCCGCCGAGGCCATGACGATCTTCGCCGTGGTTTGCGCCGCGATCTTCCCGGTCTTTCACGTCGGCCGCGTTTGGTATGCGTGGTATCTGTTCCCCGTGCCGAATTCGAACGCCATCTGGCAGAACTTCCGCTCACCCCTTGAGTGGGATGTGTTCGCTGTCTCGACCTACGGCACGGTCTCGGTGTTGTTCTGGTATGTCGGCCTGTTGCCCGACCTCGCCGTGCTTCGCGACCGGTTCTACTCCTCCGGCAACAAGGTCCGCTCGGCGCTTTACGGATTCTTCGCTCTCGGCTGGCGCGGTTCGAACCGCCACTGGAGCAACTACGAGATGGCTTATTTGATCCTCGCCGGCATCTCAACTCCTCTCGTTCTTTCGGTGCATACGATCGTCTCGTTCGACTTCGCGGTCTCGCTGCTCCCCGGCTGGCACACGACCATCTTCCCGCCGTATTTCGTCGCGGGCGCTATTTTCTCCGGTTTCGGGATGGTGCTCACGCTGATGCTTCCGCTGCGCGCCGTTTACAAGTTGGAGGATCTCATCACGCAGTATCACATCGACTGCATGTGCAAGATCACCTTGGCGACCGGCACGATCGTTGGCTACGCCTACGCGATGGAGTTCTTTATCGCGTGGTACAGCGCGAATCCGTACGAGGGCTTCGCCTTTATCAACCGTGCCTTCGGCCACTACGCTTGGGCCTACTGGATCATGATTTCGTGCAATGTCATCACGCCGCAGTTCTTCTGGTTCAAGGCCGTGCGCCATAACACGTCCTTCGTCTGGATTCTCTCAATCTTCGTCAACGTCGGCATGTGGTTCGAGCGCTTCGTGATCATCGTGACCTCCCTTGCCCGTGACTTCCTGCCGTCGAGCTGGGGCTTCTATTCTCCGAGCATCGTGGAGATCTTCACCTTTTTCGGCACCTTCGGCGTCTTCTCGGTGCTGTTCCTCCTCTTTATTCGCTTCCTCCCCATCATGCCGATGGCAGAGCTCAAGGCGGTCACGCCGCAGGCCGATGTGCATGGCGGCGGCGCTCACCACTAAGTTTCACGCCCATGGCTGCACCTTCCTACGGCTTGATTGCCACTTTCGATACCACTCCTGATCTCCATCATGCGGCGGAAAAAGTGCGCGATGCCGGTTACCGCAACTGGGACTGCATTACGCCGTTCCCCGTACATGGACTCGACAAGGCGATGGGCCTCCAACGTTCCATCGTTCCGCGCATTTCGCTCGTGGGCGGTATCATCGGTTTTTGTACCGGTACGTCGATGATCTGGTGGACTGGTGCGGTGGACTATCAGCTCATCGTCGGCGGCAAACCTCTTTTCAGCCCCATGTTTGCTTTTCCCGTGAGCTATGAGCTCACAATTCTCTTCACCGCGTTTGCGACCATCGGCGGCATGTTGTTCCTCAACGGCCTGCCCATGCACTACCACGCGGTGCTGAAATACGAGCATATCCGCCGCGGCATGGATGATCAGTTTTTTATCGTCATTGAGACGCGCGATCCGCGCTTCAATCTCGCCAACACCAAGGCCCTGCTTGAAAAAGCCGGCGGGAAAAACATCTCCGAACTCGAGGCCTGAGCCATGCGCAACGTCTACCTCGTCACCGCATTCTTCGGCGTGCTCACGGTGTCCATTTTTGGATTCCGGGGCACGAAGTTTACTTCGCCCCCGATCGAAGTATTTCCGGAATGGGCCTTTCCGGGTATGAAAATTCAGCCGAAACCTCGTGCGCAGGGTGCCTCGGACTTTTTCGCCGATGGACGAGCCGATCGTCCGCCAGTCGAGCACGCGGTCATGCGCGGGATGCTGCGGGAAGACGACCACCTCAATCGCGGTAAGGATGCAACCGGTGCCTTTGCCCGTGGATTTCCTGCCGCACTTTCAGCCCCTATTGATCTCACGTTCCTCCAACGAGGGAAGGATCGTTTCGAGATTTATTGTGCGCCCTGCCATAGCGCCGTCGGTGACGGTGCCGGCATTACGAAACAATATGGGATGGGTGCGACTCCCACCTTCCATGACGACCGGCTCCGCAAGATGCCCGAGGGTGAAATTTATAACACGATCACCGTTGGTTCGCCCAACAAGAACATGCAGTCCTACGCCGACAAACTGGCACCGGAGGATCGCTGGGCGGTCGTCGCCTACGTCCGCGCTCTGCAACGTGCGCAGCAGGGTGGCGTCGCCGACGTCACCGACGCCGCCGGTAAACAAACCCTCGGTCTCAAATGAGCAGCACGCACGCAGCCACCGCCTCCTCGGCCCTCCCGTCTGACACCTCGACCGCCGCCGCAGCGACCAAGGCCCTCACGGTCGGTCTCGTCGGTCTTGCGGTCACCGCTCTCGGCGTGGCCGTCATGCCCGATCGGCACGGACCCGTGATGTCCTATTTGGTCGGCATCACTTTCTGTACTTCGATTCTGATCGGCATGCTCATGCTGATTCTGATTCATCACATCGTCGACGCTTCGTGGTCGGTCGTGATTCGTCGGCAGTTTGAGCACGCCCTGACCTCGTTTAAGTGGCTCTTCGTGCTCTTTCTCCCACTATTGGTCCTCGCTTGGGTTAAACCCGGATTTGTCTGGCCGTGGATGGACCTCGCCCACGAGCTGCATGGTCATGGGACGGTGGGGACGGATATTCTCTATCAAAAGAAGTCCGGCTTTCTGAATTTGCACATGTTCACGGGCATGACGCTCGCCTTCTTTGCCAGCTGGGTCTGGCTCTCCGCGCGGCTCCGCCAGGCCTCGTTTACGCAAGACTCCGACGGTGACGTTAAGTGGACTTTCATGAATCGAAAGACGGCGGCTATTGGTCTGCCCATCGGTGCTCTGACCCTCAGTTTTGCGGCGATCTACTGGGTGAAGTCCCTCGAATACCACTGGTTCTCGACGATGTATGGCGTCTGGTTTTTCGCGAATTGCATCCGTGGTGCGTTGGCCGTCGGCGTGATCATCATGATCTGGCTCTGGGATCGTGGGGATTTTAAGGGCGTGCTGAATACGAATCATTCATACTCGATCGGTATGCTCGCTTTCGCCTTCACGGTGTTCTGGGCCTACATCACGTTCTCGCAATATTTCCTGATCTGGAATGCCAACGTCCCCGAGGAAACCTTTTGGTATAACCTCCGTGAAGTGAACCACGATGGCTCCACGAACCAATGGTGGTATGTTGGACTCGTGCTGCTTTTCGGCCACTTTTTCGTCCCGTTCCTCTATCTGCTCTCTTACAAACACAAGGTCGTCCATTCGAAGATCAAACCCATCATGTGGTGGATATTGGCCGTCATCCTCGTCGACATGTGCTACAATATTTTACCGGCCCTGAAGGATGGGCACGGTGATTCATTGCCCTTCCTCTCGCTCAATCTTCTTTGGGTCCTGACGTCCGTCGTCGGTATCGGTGGTGTGTGCGTGTGGTCCTACTTGAAGAGTTTCCCGACGACCAAGCTCATCCCCATCCGCGATCCGCGCATCACCGAGAGCCTCACGTACCATGAGTGATTCATCCGCCCATTCTCCGCGGCCCGTGGCACTGATCACCACGCTGTTTATCTTCGCCGTTGTGGCCATTGGCTGGGTTGTCGTCTCCCGCCTCTATGAACCGACCTCCACGTCGCCACAAAACGCTGTCGCCGAAAATCTCCCCAAGGAATTGGCTTGGAAGGCAACTCCGGCGACGCGCAAGCAAGCCCTCGGCGAGCTTCGCGAGAAGCACGCCCAGCAGTCGACGTCTTATGCGTGGATCGACAAGAACGCGGGCGTCGTGCAACTCCCGATTGAACGCGCGATGCAACTGACGGCCGCCCACTACGGGTCTAAGAAGTAATTTTATTTTCTCGATGTCTTCGACCTCCACCCACGCTGAAGTCACCGCCGTCGATACGGCCGGGCGCTGGCCAGTGCTCTTCTTGCTCGCCTCCGGGCTCGGGTGGCTCGTGATCAGCGGCATCTGCGCTCTCATTGCATCCATCCAGCTGCATAGCCCGACTTTTATGTCGGCCTGTGAGTGGTTCACTCACGGCCGTGTCAGTGCCCTCGCCGAGACGTCTTTTGTCTATGGTTGGGCCGCCAATGCCGGACTCGGGATTGCACTCTGGGTCCTTGGGCGCCTCGGCGGCTCGACGCTGCGCGCTCAAAACTGGTCGATGATCGGCACGCTTTTCTGGAATCTGGGTATTACGCTCGGTCTCGGCGGTATCGCCACGGGCGACGCCACGTCGTTCGCCCTCTTGGAATTGCCCCGTTACGTGCAGCCTCTGCTCGTCGTTGCGTATATCGCCATCGGAATTTCCGGCATCCTCGCTTGGTCGGGCCGCCGCACCGAAGGCACCTATGCTTCGCATTGGTATGCCGTCGCCGCGTTGTTTCTCTTCCCTTGGCTGCTGATCGCTGCCCAGACGATGCTGCTGTGGAGTCCGGTCGGTGGTGTGCTCCAGCCGATTATCGATGGTTGGTATGTGCAATCGGTGTTTTCCCTGTGGCTCGCCCCGCTGGCCTTGGCCGGCGCCTATTATGTGGTACCCAAGATTACCGGACAGGCGCTTCCGAGCTACGAATTTGCGCCGCTCGCCTTTTGGACGCTCCTGTTTGTCGGAACGATGACCGGAGGCCGGCATTTGATCGGCGGTCCTGTCCCGGCTTGGATTCCCACGCTGGCCAACGCCGCGTGCTGGATGGTTCTTTTCCATTATATCGTGGTGACGCTTAATCTGCGGGGCGCTCTGACCGGCGGTGGCACTTCCCTCGCGTTTATTTCCTTCGGCCTGCTCGCTTACCTCGCCGGTGCTGTGCTTGATGCAGTGACGTCTTTCCGTGGCGTGGCCTTGGTCACGCAGTTCACGTATTTCACGACGGCTCAACAGCAACTCGCGCTCTATGGCGGAATCTCGATGCTGCTCTTCGGCTCGATTTATTTCGCGCTGCCCCGTTTGACCGGTCGTCCTTGGAATTCGGGCGCGTTCGTCCGCAGCCATAAGGTGCTCGCGATGGTCGGCATTTTCCTCCTCGTGGGTTCCCTCGCGGTCGCCGGCTTGATCCAGGGCACTGAGTTGAGCAACGCCAAGACCACGTTGGGTGAAATCGCTGGTCGCACTCGTCCTTGGTTGCTGGCGGTTTCAGTCGCTCAGGTGCTTTTGTTGATCGGCAATATCCTTATGCTGGTGAATTTCCTGCGCAGCGTTTGCGTTCTGTGTTGCTCCGGCGCGGCTTCCGAGGCGGGGTCCTTCCGGCAGCCAACGACGATGGAGGTTCATGCGTCATGATGAAAAACGGCTTTTTCTTCTTCATCGGCCTCCTCGCCGCGTTTCTCTTGGGCTGGAGCAGTATTCCCCTTTTAGCCCACAAGCAATTGGGTGCGCTCACCCCATTCTACGATGACGGCGAAAGTTCATCCTTCCCGACGCGCCCTCCCGGCGTCGCGGCCCGAGGCCAACTCGTCTATGCGGATTTGGGCTGTGTGGCCTGCCACACCCAGCAAGTCCGGCGGCCCGATTTCGGTTCCGACAAGGCTCGTGGTTGGGGTGATCGCCAGAGCGTTGCCCGCGACTATATATTTCAAGGTCGCCCTCAGCTCGGTGAATCGCGCATTGGGCCCGATCTTGCGAACTGGGGTGTACGTCAAACCCCGCTCGATGCGGCGGCCATTGCCCAGTTTCTTTACAGCGGCGTGGTGACCGGTGCCAAGGCCGTGAGCCATCCGCCGTTTCCTTTTCTGTTCGACGATCGTCCGATTGACGGAGAGGTCGCGGCCGACGCACTCGTCGGCCTAGCCGAGAAAACGCCCCGCCGGCAGGTTGTGCCGACGGAGCGTGCGCGGACACTGATTGCCTATCTGCAGAGTTTGAACAACGCCTACGAATATCCCGAAGCACGTCATGTGGAACCCGCAGCTGCCAAGGAGGGCGCACCCAAATGAGCACGCCGTTGCATCAAGATCCACGCCTCGATCAAGCCGCCTCCACCGACGAGAGCTTGCTTGCGGCTCACGATAAGCTCCTCGGCAAGCAGCCGGATGAGAAGGGACGATACAAACTTCCTCCGCTCCATCTCCTCTTTCTCTTCAGTGGTTTGATCTTCTTTGCGGGCACCTATCTGAATCGTTACTCTGGCATGTTTGATCCCCGCGTTTATAACGAAAACACGCTCCCACCGAGCGGTGAAACGGTTGTCGCAAAACTTGATCCGCTCGTGCTGGGGAAGAAGCAATACAATGCGATTTGCATCACGTGCCACCAAGCTAATGGCCTGGGTTTGCCGGGCGCGTTCCCTCCGTTGGCGGCCTCAGAGTGGGTGACCGGTTCGGATGACCGTCTGATCCGCCTCGTGGTTTACGGCATGACCGGCCCCATGACTGTCAAGGGTGTGCTCTACAGCGCCGCCCCGATGCCAACGATCGGCAAGGTTGCGAATTCGCAATACAACCTCAGTGACGACAAGGTGGCCGCTGTCTTGACCTATATCCGTCACGAATGGGGTAATACTGGTGCGCCTATCACGACCGACCAGGTCGCCGCCGTGCGCAGCAAAGAGGGTGATCGTAAGCCCTACGTCGAGGCGGAGCTGCTCAAGCTCAACTAATTCTTGCTCGCACTCGTCTGCTGGAAGGCCGCGATGAATTCGCGGCCTTTTCGTGTCGGAGTCAGCGGCCGCGCTCACTCCCCATCGGGGCTGAGCAGGTCACTCCCCGAGTTTTTTTCCCGTCACGAGGTGGTTCTGCACGTAGTCGCGGACGCTGGCGACCAGCGGCGTCATCGCCTTGGCGTATCCGGTCGCCCGCAGCTTTGTGGTGTCGGCCTGGGTGAAATACTGATACCTGCCGCGCAAAACCTCCGGCATATCGACAAAGTCGATGGCGGGCTCGCGTCCCAGCGCCGAAAAAATCGCGCGCGTCAACGTGAGCCAGGTATTCGCCTCGCCGCTACCGAGATTGTAGAGCCCGGCGGCTGCCGTCGCCTGTTCGGCAAAGTGCAGGGTCATTTCGACCGCATCCTTCACATACAGGAAATCGCGCATTTGCTCGCCGTCTTTAAACTCCGGTTTGTGACTCTTGAAAAGTTGGACGCGGCCGGTCGCGAGGATTTGTTGATAGGCCTTGTTAACCAGCGAACGCATATCCGCTTTGTGATCTTCATTGGGCCCGAAGACGTTGAAATATCTTACCCCGACGATTCGTTTTAACCAACCCTCCCGTTGCGCGTGCAGGTCGAAGAGATGCTTTGAGTAGCCATACATATTCAACGGACGCAGCCGCGATAACTCGTCACTCCTATCATCCATGCCCTGCGCGCCGTCGCCAGAGGTGGCCGCCGACGACGCATAGATGAAGCGGGCACCATGCTCCAGCGACCAAGCCGCGAGCTCTTTGGTCACGTTGTAATTATTGTCGATGAGGTAGGCTGCGTTTTTCTCCGTCGTGGCTGAGCAGGCGCCGAGATGGAATACCGTGGAGAATTTTCCGAACGCCGCAGGAGAGTGCCGGAGCTGCTCGCGAAAGAAACTGGCCTCGACGTAGTCGGCGAATTTCAGCGGCACCAAATTCTTCCACTTTTCATCGCTGCCGAGGAGATCGGTGATAACGATGTTGGTGTGGCCGCGCTCGTTGAGCGCCCAGACGAGTGCGCTGCCGATGAAGCCGGCGCCACCGGTTACGAGGATACGACCGTCGAGTGTGCTCATGGTGATTTCAACTGTCCTTGGACAATTCCTCCGAACGCGCCTTGGCGGCGAGCACCGTTTCCCGGATCACGCCGCGGAAGTCCCGCGCAGCCATCCGTTGCAGGCCCGCAAACGTGGTGCCGTTGGGCGAGGTCACTTGATTCCGCAGTGTCTCTGGCTCGATATTTTTTCGTGCCAGCAGACGTGCGGCACCGAGTAGGGTCTCGACGGCGAGTGTTTGGGCGGTTTCCGGTGCGAGCCCGGCGGCCACACCAGCGTCGCGCAGCGCGGCGGCGAATTCAAAAACGTAGGCCGGCCCGCTGCCGCTCACCCCCGTGACGGCGTCCATTTGCGGTTCGGCGACTTCCACGGCCTTCCCGAGCGCACCAAGGATGGTTTCGACGGTGGCGCGATCGGTGGCGCTGAGTGGGGCCGTGACGCACCAGCCGGTGATACCTGCGCCGATTTGGCCGGGCGTGTTGGGCATCGTGCGTACGATGTTGCGCGCCCGTGGGAAAACGTGGCGCAGGCTAGAGATTTTCTTCCCGGCGAGAACCGAGAGCACGAGTTTCCCCTCTGTCAGATTGGCGAGTGCCGGGTCAGCCGTCGCGAGGTGCTGGGGTTTGAACGCTACGACCAAGGTGTCGGCGCCGGCCAGGAGCTCGACCAAAGAGCGCGCTTGGAGAATGCCGGTCTTTTCTGCGAGGACGGCGGCGGATTTGCCACTGGCGCTGAAACACCTGAGGTCGGATTGAGGTGCCGCGTTTTTTGCCAGCAAACCTTCGGCAAAGGCGGTGGCCATGTTGCCGGAACCGAGGAAGGCGATCATACTCATCGAAGTGTCTGCAGACCTTTTTTTAAACTGGATGAGTGTCTTCGACCGCCCCCTCGCTGAGACCCTCCCGTTTACTTTCATGGGTCGTGCGTGCCGTGCCGAAGATCACTGGAATGTGGCGGATGCCCTCGCGCTCCACTGTTCGTTTCAGGAACGCGACGTTGCTGGATTGGTCATCGACGACTCGAATCAAGGGGGCAGCCATGGGGAGAAAATGAGAACTGGCGAGTGCCCAGCGCAAGCTAGTGCGTTGCGCGGAGGTGAAACGCCTTGATCGTATTCTTCATCAGCATCGCGACCGTCATCGGGCCGACGCCGCCGGGGACGGGCGTGCTCTTCGCGCAGAGCGGCGCGACGCTCGGGAAGTGCACGTCGCCCGTGAGCCGGTAGCCCGTTTTCTTGCTGGAGTCAGGCACCCGGTTAATGCCGACGTCGATGACGACGACTCCGGGCTTCACCATGTCGGCAGTGACGAACTCGGCCCGGCCGATGGCGGCGATGAGCACGTCGGCCTGGCGCGTGAGTGTCGGGAGGTTCGCGGTTCCGGAGTGGCAAATGGTGACGGTGCCGTTTGCCCCCGCACGTTTCCGGAGCGCGAGGAGCGCGATGGGCTTCCCGACGATGAGTGAGCGACCCAACACGACGACGTGTTTCCCCTTGAGGTCGGTGCCGCTGCGCGCGAGTAGTTCCATGATGCCGGCCGGCGTGCAGGAGACAAATCCAGTGTCATCCTCTTGAGCAATCTTGCCGAGGTTGATCGTGTTGAAGCCGTCCACATCCTTGTCGGGTGAGACGCGCCTGAAGACCGCGACCTCGTCGATGTGTTTCGGCAACGGAGACTGGACCAGAATGCCGTCTACGGTGGCATCAACGTTGAGGCTGTCGATCAGGGCGAACAGTTCCTCCTGCGTGATGGTGACGGGCGGAAGAATGATCCGGCTGGTGACGCCAATGTCCGCAGCGGTCGTGTCCTTTTTTTTCACGTAGGAGACCGACGCGGGGTCCTCGCCCACGCGCACCAAGGCGAGACATGGTTTGCGGCCCGTGAACGTGGCGACTTCGGCCTTGAGTTCGGCGATGAGGGTGGTGGCGGCTTGATTTCCGTCGATCAATTCCATGAGTAAAAGATTCCCGGAACCGACGGAAGGTGGCCTCCGCGGTTTCGGGCGAGCAGGATTATTTCAACTGCAGGGTTTCAACCTGGATGACGATTTCCTTGGAGTCGGGAGCGTTTTTGGCCGCACCGAAAACGACCACGGTATGGTTGGCGTAATTCTCGATTTGGTCGGTCTGGAGGAGCTTGGAGACGTCCAGGTAAGCGTAACGTTTGCCGGCATCGTCGGTGAGTGCCCAATCGTAAGGACGGCGCGGGGTGAACGGACGACGCGTGGAGACAAACTTGCCTGCGAATTGGCGCGGGAGTGTGCTCGCGCCGCCGTCGCCGAGATTGACGGTGGGGGCGGCGTGTCCGGGCGTTGCCACGCCATAAACACCGGGCGAAACGGGCGGGGCTGACATCGGCGCACCGACCGGTGGAGTGGGCGCCGCCGAGGCGCTGGCCGGCGTGCTCGCGAACGAGGGGGTCGAGTCCGCTGGGCCGCCGATGTAGATATAGGCGGTGAGTTTTCGCTCGAGGCGGATCTGCGTCCATTTCCCGTGCAGCCCTGTGAGTGTGCTTTGGTCGTCTTTCTGAGCAACAGTCAGCACCCCGCCATCGAGTTTGGGCGCCAAGTAGAGGTTGCACCCTACTTTCACGTCGAGGCCCTTCGTGAGGTCTTTGTTCTGCACATAGGCCTCGAAGGGGCCAGGCAGCTCGATGGCGAGCCAACCTGCGGGTGTCCCGGCGACCGCATCGGTCGTTGCGGCGGGCTCCGTGCCCGCCTTCAGGAACGTGAAGGCAGGGGAGGACTGGTCCGGCTGGGTGTGGACGGCCGTGGTCTTAGTCAGTGGCGTGGCGAACGCTGCGGCAGTCGCGATAGAGACGGCGAGCAGGAGGAGTTTAGTCTTCATGAATGAGAGGAGTATCGCTGGGTTCGATGGTCGTGGCTTCGAGGGTAGCCCGCGGTGTACGCGGATTTTGAAACAGTAGTTCGATTTCCTTCGCGGAAAGTTTTTTCATCGCGCGGGTGGGGATTCCTTTCAAGGGGAACGCCCCAATCTGATAGCGGCGGAGGCGTTTTACATCGTAGCCGATCGTGGTGAAGAGGAGGCGGATTTCGCGTTTCTTGCCGTGATGCATGTGCACATCGAGATTGGTGGCCTCATTGCCCGCACCGGGGTGGATGAGCGCGGCTCGTTCGACTTTTAGCCGCTCGCCGTCAAACGTGATTCCTTTGATTAGCAGCGGGAGACGTTTCGAGGGAAAGGGGTTCTTCAGAATAACGTGGTAGCGTTTCGTGACGAGGTTCGAGGGATGGGTCAGGCGTTGGGCGAGATCTCCGTCGGTGGTGAGAATGACGAGACCTTCGCTATCCTTGTCGAGGCGACCGGCGCAAAAAAAACGATACTTGGCGAATTCCCGCGGCAGCACGGTGAAAACCGTATCGGGATTGTGTGGGTCGTCGTTGGTGCACGCGAGGCCTCGGGGCTTGTTCATCGCTAGCGTCAAACGCGGCTGCACGGTGGAGCGAACATTTTTTCCGCTCGCGGTGATCCGGTCGACGCCGGGCGTTACCTTCTGCCCGAGGGTGGCAACCACGCTGTTCACCCACACCTCGCCCTGCGCGATCAGGGCTTCGGCGGCTCGTCTCGAACAGAGGCCGGAGTCGGCGAGGTATTTTTGCAGGCGGATAGGCTCGGTGGGTGACATGGACGAAGCGCAGTGGGCGGGAAATCGGTTCCGTCTGCAAGCCTGCGCACCGATCGAAAGTGGCTTGCGTGCCGGATCATCGCGGAGCTTCATCCGCGCTTCCTCTATGTCCGCCCCTGCCGACACCTCTACTTACTCCAAGGATCAACCGTTCTCGGCGAAAATTACCGAGAACCGGCTTCTCAACAAGCCCGGCTCCGCCAAGGAAACGCGACATTTTGTCGTGAGTCTGACGGGCAGTGGCCTCCACTACAAAGCAGGCGACTCGCTCGGCGTCTTTCCGACTAACCGGCAGAGCGAGGTTACGGAGATCTTGCAACGTCTCGGTGCGACTGGCGAGGAGCTCGTCTCGCCCGCGATGCTCAAACTCCCGGCGCCCATTTCATTGCGCGAGGCGCTGTCGTCTCGCTTGGCCTTGGGTAATTTATCTCCTCGGATCATGGGCACCTTGGCGGTGAAGGCGACCGACGCAGGCGAGCGCGCCAAGCTCGCGGGTCTGCTCGCGCCCGAGTCGAAGGAGGTGCTGGCTGCGTTTCTTCATGGGCGTGAATACGTCGACCTGTTGGCGGAGTTTCCGAGTGCTCAGCTCACCCCGCAGGAGTTTGTGGACCATTTGCGGAAGTTGATGCCGAGGCTCTACTCAATCGCATCGTCGCCGAGAGTTCATCCGTCGGATGCCCACCTCACGGTTGCCGTGGTCCGCTACGAAACGAACCATCGTGAGCGGGTGGGCGTGTGTTCAACCTTCATGGCAGACCGTGTGCAAGTAGGGACAACGCCCACGCCGGTGTTTGTGTCGCATTCTCATTTTTCCCCGCCAGAGGATGGTGCGAGGGATTGCATTATGGTGGGACCGGGCACCGGAATCGCACCGTTTCGGGCGTTTGTGCAGGACCGTGTGGCGAGCGGTGCGACCGGGCGGAACTGGGTTTTTTTCGGCGACCAAAAGAGTGCGACCGACTACCTTTATGGAGAGGAATGGGACGCCTATGTAGCCCAAGGGCACGTGGCGCGTCTCGATTTGGCGTGGTCGCGCGACCAACTGCTGAAGGTCTATGTGCAGGACAAGATCCGGGCCAACGCCGCCGAGCTGTGGACGTGGATTCAGGGTGGCGCACATTTCTACGTTTGTGGCGATGCGAAGCGCATGGCGAAGGATGTCGACGTGGCCTTACATGATACGATCGCGGAGCACGGAAGTATGACGCCCGCGCTCGCGGCGGACTACGTCAAGCAGTTGAAAAAGGAGAAGCGCTATCAACGGGACGTGTATTGAACGAAGTTGACGATTGGCGGTTGCCGCTTGGATTTTCCTTCGTTCACATCACGCGCGAATTAGAAAAATATGCTCACGTTTACCCATCGCACTGCCCTGATTACGGGCGCCGGCCGAGGCATCGGCAAAGCCATCGCTGAAACGCTCGCCAAACAAGGCGTGACGGTTATCTGCGTCTCAAAGTCAGCCGAATCTTGCGGTGCGACCGCCGCCGCGATCATCGCCGCGGGTGGCAAGGCGAAGGCTCTGGCCGTTGATGTGGCCGATGGCGCAGCCATCGCCAAGGCGTCGGAGGAGTTGCTGAAAGAGTTTCCCGCCATCGACATTCTCGTGAACAACGCCGGCATTACGCGTGATGGCTTGTTGTTTCGGATGAGTGAGTCCGATTGGAGCGATGTCATTGGGACGAATCTCACGAGCTGTTTCCATTGGACGAAATTGATCGGTCGCCCGATGACGCGGGCCCGCTGGGGGCGGATCGTTAATATCGCGTCCGTCAGTGGCATTATGGGCAACGCCGGCCAAGCCAACTATTCGGCCGCCAAAGCCGGGATGATTGGGTTGACGAAGACCCTCGCTCGCGAATTCGCTGGCCGCAGTGTGACGGTCAATGCGGTCGCTCCCGGATTCATCAAGACCGACATGACCACGGAGTTTGTGAACAACCCCGAAGTGTCGGCGAAAATCCTCGAAGCCGTGCCCCTCAAACGCTTCGGCGAAGTGGCGGACGTCGCGAATATCACGGCCTATCTTTGCTCCGAGGAAGCCGGCTACATTACCGGTCAGGTTTTTTCCATTGACGGCGGCATGGCAATGTGAACCCTCTACCTAGCTGCTTTTCCCTCCAAAATTTCCGAAAATGGCCGACCAAAAAACCATCGAACAACGCGTCAAAGAGATCATTGTTAACCAGCTCAACGTCAACGAAGAGCAGATCACTCCGACCGCATCTTTTCTCGACGATCTCGGCGCTGACTCACTCGACACCGTCGAATTGATCATGGCCTTCGAAGAGGAGTTTAAGGATGAAATTAAGGGAGAAATCCCTGAGGCCGATGCCGAGAAACTGCAGAATGTCGGACAAGTCATCGATTATATCAAAGCCAAAGCTGGCGCTGCCTGAGATTTAACGTCTTCATCATTTTTGGCGTTCTGCCCATTTCCGATCCGGAAATACCTGGCAGGACGCCTTTTTGTTTTCTGAACAACCGAATTTCCTCCCCGAGTATGGAAATGCCTTCGTCTTCACGCCGCGTCGTTGTCACGGGGCTCGGGGTAGTTGCCTCCATCGGCCACACCGCGGAAGCTTTTTGGGAAAGTTTGGTGGCAGGCCGAGGGGGTATTCACCGGATAACGTTGTTTGATCCGAAGGACTTTGCCAGTCAGGTCGGGGCGGAAGTGCGCGATTGGGATCCAGCCGATCACATGGATGCTAAGGAGGCGCGGCGCAATGACCGGTACACGCACTTCGGCTTCGTCGCCGCAAAACAGGCCGTGACCGACTCCGGTCTCGATATGACGAAAGAAGACGGTGACCGAGTGGGCGTGATTGTAGGGTCTGGTATTGGCGGCATGTATACGTACGAGTCGCAGCTCAAAGTGCTCGCCGAACGTGGTCCCCGTAAAGTTTCACCGTTCACGATACCCTCGCTCATTGGCAACATGTGCTCGGGGTTGGTCGCCATCGAGTATGGTGCGCGCGGTCCAAACTTCGGCGTCGTCTCTGCGTGTGCGACCGGAACCCACGCCCTGGGAGAGGCGGCCCACACGATTCGGCGCGGAGATGCCGATGTGATGATCGCCGGGGGGAGCGAGGCAGCCATCACGCCGTTCGCCTACGCGAGTTTTTGCTCGATGAAGGCGATGAGCACGCGCAACGATACACCGGAGACGGCTTGCCGCCCGTTTGACCGCGGGCGCGACGGTTTCATCATGGGCGAGGGTGCCGGCGTGCTGGTGCTCGAGTCGCTGGAGCACGCGCAAGCTCGCGGGGCCCGGATCTACTGCGAACTCGCGGGCTACGCCGCGACCTGTGACGCTTTCCATATCACCCAGCCCGACCCGGAGGGCAAGGGCCTGTCGATGGCGATGAAGCGAGCGCTCGCCAGCGCTGCGGTCAGGCCTGACCAGATCGATTACATCAACGCCCATGGGACGAGCACGCCCTACAACGATAAATTTGAGACGCTCGCCATTAAGAAAGTATTCGGCGACCACGCGTGCAAGGTGCCCATCAGCTCGACCAAATCGATGACGGGGCACCTCCTCGGTGCCGCGGGTGGAATCGAGTCGGTCATTTGCGTGAAAACGATTCAGTCGCAACTCATCGCGCCGACGATCAATCTCGAGAATCCCGATCCTGACTGCGATCTCGATTACGTGCCGAATGTCGCCCGTGCCGCTAGAGTGCAAACGGTGTTGAGCAATAATCTCGGCTTCGGCGGCCAAAATGCCTCGGTGGTATTCCGAGCACTCGGGGTGGGCTAGCAAGAGCCCCTTGCGCTCGGTCCAAGTCGTGCGAAAAAAAGCCCACGATCAGCTGATCGCGGGCAATAAAGGAGGCCTCTGAGGGCTAGGCTTTTTCGACGAGACCCGCTTTAATGGCCTTAACGGAGACCAAGACGCGCTTGGTGCCGCCGTTGGACGTCTTGATGCGAATGCGCTGAAGGTTGGGGCGGAACTTGCGCTTCGTGATGCTCGTCACGTGCGTGCCGATGCCGCCGCTCTTTTTAGACTGACCCTTGCGGTTGATGATCGAGCCCTTGACGGGACGGCGACCGGTGATTGCACAGATTCTGGCCATGATGGGTTCTAGTTGGTTAAAGGTTCAGAGATAAAAGTCGGGCAGTTGGCGAAGCAAGGGGAATTTTGGGTTATCGTAGGGCGTGGAGGACTTGGAATTTGTGGCCAAGGTGTGCCGGATGCAGCAGTTGCAGCAAGGCGAGCTTGCGCTGACTCAGCCGTGCGGCCTCGGCGGCAGTCGTGGCGGCGATAAAATCGGCGGCATGGCGAATGAGAAACGTCTCCTGCGAGTCCAGCGTGGTCACGGGGAAGCCGTTAGCCTCCAGCGCTGCCGTTAGCCAGTCCCAGCAAATGTGGCAGGTGAGATCTTGTTCGCCGGGGCGGCCCAGGAGGTCGTTTGACTGAGCGTGGCGGTAGTAGGCCCGCAGCGTCCCAGCCGGGAAATTCTCCAAAAGATCGCGTAAACTTTTGCCGTAGTCGAACGCCACGAAGAGCCCGGTCCAGGGCTGCTGGGCAATTTTCTCGGCTAGTGCGGTCGCGCCATGAGGTTGGTCGAATCGGTAGTGCTCGGTGCCAGCTGCGGGAGCGTTGGCATTAGCCCCGTGCGGGGGCGGCAGCTCAACTTCGATGAAGTGGTCTCCTACGCGGGCGACACCGATTTCCCGCCACGCGCCATGGTGAAAGATGCTCCGTGTGCACGGTTGAGCGTCGAAGAGTTCATTGGAAAATACGATGCACTGCCCGGTCAGGATGAGCGGTTCGCCGACCCGGAGCGTGCGCACTGCGGCAAAGGGATGGGCTACGCCCGACAGAATGCTGTGATTTGGTTCCGCCCCGATTTCGACGAAGGTGTGGGTGCCCGGGTCGCGGCGGTCGAGCAGGCGCACGCACGCGGCGGCGACAAGTTCACCGAAAATCTGGCCGCTCGTGCTCGCGGTAAAAAAATCTGTGCCGGCCGCATAGCCGACCCGCGCTTGGTCTCGGCGGTAATAGCCGACCGTCGGGTGGTAGAGGGCGAGCTCCATGAAACGCGCGAAACTCATCGTGCCCGTCGTCCCTGCTTGGGCGCGAAAGCAGCTGATGAACTCGGGCGATGCGGACGACGATGGTGGTGTGACTGACGAACCCATTTACAAACCGAACCCGATGCACATACTCGGAGTGATGTTCAAACGGATTCTCACGCTGACCGCTGGCGCCGTGTTCGGGGTCGCGCTCACCGTCGCCGGTGCGCGCGTCGCGACCGCGTGGAATCTTTTCCCCAACCGCGACCTGAGTCGCTCGGCGAACTACGTGCGCGAAGTGATGCAGCTCGTGAGTGAACACTACGTGGATGCGAAGGCGGCGGCCTTCGACCAACTCGCGAAGTCGGCCCTGCATGGGATGGTCGAGTCGCTCGACCCGCATTCAGAGTTTCTTGAGGTGAAGGAAAACCAAGAGTTCGAGGAGGACTTGGTGGGTGAGTTTGGTGGTATCGGGATTCAGGTGGAGACGCGTCAAGGTAAAGCCGTCGTCATTGCTCCGCTCGCGGGCACCCCGGGAGAGCGCGCGGGAATCCAACGTGGCGATGTTATTATCAGCATCGATGGAAAGGCGGTTGAGATGAACTCGACGATGGACGGGATTGTGAGTCGGCTGCGCGGAAAACCGCAAACTCAGGTGTCAGTCGGTGTTTTCCGTCCCTCCACGAAGGCGACGATGGACCTCAAGCTCGTACGTGAGATCATTAAGATCGAGAGTGTGCGTGATGTGCATGTGATCGGGGACGGGGTAGGCTACGTGCAATTGACGGAATTTTCCGAGCACACCGGTGAGCAGTTTTCCAAGGCGTTGGACCAATTGCTCAGAGCGGGCGCGACCAGTCTGGTGATTGACATGCGCAACAACCCCGGCGGCTTGCTGGACGCGGCGGTCGAAGTGGCCGAGCCGTTTTTCAAGAAGGGCGAGTTGATCGTCTCGACTCGGGGCCGAAAGGCGACCGACCGAGAGGACTACAAGGCCGAGCGGGAAGGCGACCCATTGTCCGTGCCACTTGCGTTGCTGGTCAACGCCGGGAGCGCCAGTGCGGCCGAGGTGGTGACCGGTGCGCTGAAGGATACCGGACGGGCGGTGGTGGTGGGCGAGCGCTCGTTTGGCAAAGGATCGGTGCAGTCTGTCTTCAAGCTCAAGCACGGCGACGGCCTGCGGCTCACCACCGCGCGATACTATACTCCCAGTGGAGTGAGCATTCACGAAAAAGGAATTGCGCCGCACGTGGAGGTCGTGATGACGCCGGAAGAGGATCGAAAGCTGCGCCGTCAACGCGCGCGGTCCGACATCACCGACCCCCAGGAATTTAAGGAGCGCTTTGGATTCGAACGGATCGAAGACCGTCAGTTACAGGCTGCACTCGACGTGCTCAAGGGTGTGCGCTTAATCGATATGCGTGCGACGAGGGCCCACGCGCTGTGAACACTCACGCTCGTGGCGCTGCCGGGCGATTTCTCCATGCGTCCATTATTACCTGAAAAACGATGCCGCCTGCCAAGGGGGCGCAGCGAGTGATTCTCGCGCTGGAAAGTTCGTGTGACGAAACCGCCGTTGCGATCTTCGATCCGGCCAGCGGTTTGCTTGGGGAGTGGGTGCATAGTCAGATTGCTCTGCACGAGAAACACGGTGGCGTCGTGCCCGATCTCGCCACTCGAGAACACCTGCGGCATTTTGGGCCGCTGCTCGAACACGCCCAACGTGACGTAGGATTTAGCGGCGTCGACCTGATCGCGGTGACGAATGGACCTGGACTGGCGGCCTGTTTGGCGATCGGTGTCGCGGCGGCCAAGTCATTGGCACTGGCGAGGCGTGCTCCGGTCGTAGGGGTGAATCACCTACGCGGGCACGTGTGGTCACCTTTCATTGGGTTGCATGCGGAGGCACCGGCTGATTTTGAGGCCCGCTTGCAGGCATTGTTACCGCATCTCGGACTGATCGTTTCGGGTGGGAACACGATGCTCTTCACGCTCGACGCCAAAAGGGAGGTAAAGGTTCTTTCCTCTACGCGGGACGATGCGGCGGGCGAGGCCCTCGACAAAGGGGCCAAGTTGCTGGGACTCGGCTATCCGGGTGGGCCCCTGATCGAAAAAATCGCCGAAGGTGGAAAAATTGACGCGTTTGATTTTCCACGGGGGATTGGGCGGCGCGATGAGTTGGATTTTAGTTTTTCCGGGTTGAAGACCAGCCTGCGCTATCTGCTCGAGAAAATGCCGCGGGCCGATGTGCTGGAACGTTTGCCCGACTTATGTGCGAGCTACCAACAGGCGGTGGTGGATGCACTCGTGCGTAAGACTCGTGCGGCCTTGCGGCTGGACGGAGGCAAGTTTCGGAGCCTCGGATTGTCGGGCGGCGTCGCCAACAACCGCACACTCCGAGCGGCGCTGACGGTAGAGGCCGCCCGGGTCGCGATTCCCTGCCTAGCGGCGCAACCGCAGCACACCGGAGATAACGCCGGAATGATCGCGTTCGCGGCGTGGGCGGACACCACGGGCACCGATCGTCACTCGAAGCTTGCGCTGGGTATCGAGCCGAGCGCGGGATTGGCGTAAGGCACTACTTGTAATCCCGGCGCAAGTTGCTCGGGAGGAGACCGAGCTCTTCTCGGTATTTGGCTACCGTGCGGCGGGCGATCTTGATGCCTTTTTCGTGTAGTCTCGCCACGATTTCTTGATCGCTGAGCGGGCTTCCTTTGTCTTCAGCGGCGACGAGATCGGCAATCATTTCCTTCACGCTGGTATTCGAGACCGAGGCACCGCTGTCGGCTTGGTAGCCCGGGGTGAAGAAATATTTGAAATCGAAAATCCCGTGCGGGGTCTTGATGTATTTATTGGCGAGGGCGCGGCTGACCGTGGTCTCGTGGACGCCGACGACATCGGCGATTTGAGTCATGGTGAGTGGCTTGAGGTGCGAAATCCCGGTCTCAAAGAATGGGGTCTGCGCCTTGATGATCTCGCGCGTGATGCGTTCGATGGTGCGCTGCCGCTGCTCGATCGAATCGATGAGGAACTTTCCGGACCGCATTTTCTCGCGCAGATAGTCGCGCTCTTCTTTCGAGAGCGTGCCCTTGGCGATGAGATCGCGATAGGTGCTCGAGAGGCGCAAGCGGGGGATGTAGTCGTTGTTGAGATAAATCTTCCACTCGTCGCCGTCTTGCTCGACGGTCACATCGGCAATGACGACGCGGTTGTGGTCTTCGGCGAAGCGGCGGCCGGGGGCGGGGTCGAGTTTGCCGATTTCCTCGATCGCGGATTGTACCTCGTCGGTATCGGCAGAAAGCTTACGCGCGAGTTCCGGGATGCGCCGGCGGGTGAGCAGCTCGAAGTGATCCCGGATCATGCGCAGCGCCAGCGAATCGCGGCGGCCATTGGCGGCGAGTTGCAGGAGGAGGCACTCGGCGAGATTTTTGGCCCCAATGCCGGGCGGATCAAAGGTTTTGAGGACCTTCAGTGCCTCTTGGACGGCGTCGAGCCCAAGGCCCGTTTGCAGTGCGACGTCGGCGGGCGTTTGGGTCAGGAAACCGCGGTCGTCGAGACCGCCGACCAGCTGTCGCACCGCTGCCAGTGCCGGCGGCGAAAGATCCGTCATTTCCGCTTGCTGCATGAGATGCTCTTGCAGTGACGTCTCGCTAACGAGGGAGTCAAAAAAATGCTGTCGCTTCTCCGCATCTTCCGAGGTGTAGGGCTGCGCTCCGCCGGCGCTGGCCATATGGTCGCGCCAGTCTTCGTCGAGCTTTCCAAGGATCTCGAATTCTTTGTCCTTGGAGAAATCCATCTCATCACGCTTTACCTCCGGCGTGTCGGAGGGAGCGGTGGCGTCGGATGTGTTGGAGCCTACTTTCCCGGTCGAATCGGAATCGCGGTCGGTGGCGTGGTCCTCGGGGGCCGGGTGGTCGAGGCTGACTCCTTCCATCGGGAGTTCTTCGAGCGTCGGATTGCTTTGCAACTCTTCTTGGATGACCGAACGCAGATCAAGCGCGGCGACCTGAAGTATTTTCAGAGAGTGCCTAAGTTGCGGAGCGAGGACCAGCGATTGGGTCTGACGCTGGCGCAGTTCGTGGCTAAATCCTTGCCCGCTCATATCCTAGATGAATAATCGAGGGGTTCATCTCAGCTGGCGGGGCGGGAAAGCGGGGGGATGACGGGGTCTTTGATGCCAAAGAGCTCCTTGAGGTAGACGCTGAGCTTTTCGTTAGTGGGGCCGTAACCGTTGCTATACAAATAAAGTTCGAGGGCCGTCAGCATCTCGTATCCTGATTGGTAACGTTGTTCCCGGTCTCGTTCAAGGGACCGCTGAATGATGGCCTCAAGTTTGGGATCGATATCGGCGCGCAGGGTCGAGAACTGCGGAATAGGCATCGCCAAAATATTGCGGCGAGTCTGCGTCCGGTCGCGGGAGCGAAAGATATTCTTACCGAGGAGGAGCTCCGTGAGGACGATGCCGAGAGGGAAGAGGTCGGCGCGTGCGTCGGTGATGGCGTAGTTGGCCTGCTCGGGGGAAAGATACTCGTCCTTGCCGGCAATAACTTTACCTTCTTCGTTATACATCAGGTCGAGCGCCTTCGCGATGCCGAAGTCCGTGAGCTTCACGTCGCCTTCCTGGGCGATGAGGACATTTTTGGGTCCGATGTCGCGGTGGACGATGTTCAGGTGACGGCCCTCGCGGTCACATTTGGTGTGCGCGTAGGTGAGCCCACGGGCGACCCGTGAGACGATAAACGCGGCCAGATCGATGGGGATGTGTTTACCCAGCTGGCGATGGCGCTCGATAAATCGCTCGAGGTTCACGCCTTTGACGAATTCCATCACCATGAAATATTGGCCGCCGACCTGGCCGAGGTGATAGGTCTGGACAATGTTGGTATGGATCAAGTCGGCAACGAGTCGTGCCTCACCAATGAAGTTGCTCTGGAACTCTGCGATCGCCGAATATTCTCCCCGGATAATTTTTATCGCGACGACCTTCCGGAAATTGCCGGCTCCCAGCTGCACGGCCTCGTAGACGAGGCCCATGCCGCCCTCCGCGATCTTGCGGGTCATCTCGTAGTGGAGTTCGTTGAAGATGTGCTTAAGTTCAGCCATGGAAATGGAGGAAGGGGGGCGTGACGACCACTGGCAAGAGCGCATATCGTATTCGGCGCGGAATTTGCTGTGAGTGGATTTGACAGCGTGAGACGCGACCTTACTTTTCGGTTGTGATTTCTCTGACTCCACGGGCCGCGAGCCAAGTTCGTGCCATGCACGCCGAACTCAATGCGCCGACGAAACGCCTTCGCGTGTTTGTCGAATCGGGCGGTTGTTCGGGCTTCCAATATGGAATGTCGTTCGATGAGAAAAAAGAAGCCGACACGGAATTGGAAAGCGAGGGTGTGCCCTTTTTGATGGATCCGGCGAGTCTGGCATATCTCGACGGATCTTCGGTCGATTTTGACGACGGCCTGCACGGGAAGGGGTTTGAAATCAAGAATCCCAATGCACAAAGCACGTGCGGCTGCGGGAAGTCGTTTAGCTGAGAGCTTGAAGGAACGGGAGAGGGCGTGGTCTCAGTGCCACCGCGTGCGCGATTATGGTTTGGCGCACTCGTGGATCGCGACCGTGCCGAAGGTCATCGTGATAGCCGAGACGGACGTAAAACCGGCCGCCCGGATTTCGTCGGCGAGAGCAGCCGCGTTGGGAAACTGTTCGATGGTTTCGTTCAGGTAAACATAGGCTGCGCGATCGCCGGTAACGGAGCCGGCGACGAGCGGAAGGATTTTCCTCAAATAGAAGAAATAAAACGGACGAAACCACGCTGATGGCTGCGAGAATTCCAACACCCAGAGTCGTCCACCCGGGCGCAGCACCCGGTGAATTTCTCGTAGGCCGCGGTCGCGGTCGGCGAGATTCCGGAGGCCAAACGAAATCGTAACCGCGTCGCAGAACGCGTCCGGCAAGGGGAGTGCAAGGCCGTCACCTTGGCGGAAAGAGACGTTGGCGTAGGAGCCGACACCGTCGGCGCTTTTCTTGATTGCGGCCGCGTTGAGCATGGGTTGGCAGAAGTCCATACCGAGGATCGGCGTCGTCGACGGGAGGCGGCGGGAGAGGGCGAAGGCGACATCACCACTTCCGGTGGCGAGGTCCAGCACCGCGGTAGGCGTCCCACGGCAGACCGCGGCGACGAGTTGGCGCCGCCACCACAGGTCAAGTCCGCCACTCAGGAGTCGGTTGGCGACGTCGTAGCGGGCTGCGATGCGCGCGAACATAGAATTCACCGCGACGGGATCGGGCATGGTCAGAGCAATCGGTAAAAGCGCCGGAAAATCATCAGCGGTCGGGGTTTCATAATCATTGACCCAGTTCAATAATGTTAATAAATTCGCTTTGTTTCATTTAACTAAGCATCAGTAAAACGATCCCCACCATGTCTAATTTGACCAAACGAGAAATTGTCCTTCAGATTTATCGCAAGACCGGATTTCCGCAGAAACAGATCATCGATACCGTGCAGCAGTCGCTTGATATCGTGCAAAAGGCGCTCGCTAGCGGGCGTAACGTTGAATTGCGCAATTTTGGTGTTTTGGAAGTGCAGGTGCGCAAGCAGCGAATTGGTCGCAATCCGAACAAGCCGGAGGCTGAGGTCATTATTCCTCAGAGAGCTGTCGTGAAATTCAAATCCGGCAAGATTCTCAAGCAGCAATTGAAGAAGATCGACCTCGTGAAGTTGCAGGCGGGAGACTAAGCTGGGTTGAGGTTGTGCCGGTTGCGCGGTGCCGTGCGGTCCGGTCTGTCTTGGCTGCCGGGCGGAAGGTGACCCGCTTGGCGTCCACTTTTTATTCGCCCTAGGTCGAACCCGTTCGCAACGTGTCGGACCCATGGCTACATTCCAGTCTCTGCCCGGATTCCGTGAGTTCTATCCCGAGGATTTTGCGCGTCGGAACCATATCTTTCGTCTGTGGCGGCAGACGGCGAGCACCTTTGGGTTCGCCGAATACGATGCGCCCGTGCTTGAACCCCTCGAGCTTTACAAGGCGAAGTCAGGCGAGGAAATCGAAGCGCAGTTATTCAGTTTCACGGACAAGGGCGGGCGGGAAGTGGCGTTGCGTCCGGAGATGACGCCGACGGTGTGTCGACTCGTCGGGGCCAAGGCCAGCGCACTGAAACGCCCGATCAAGTGGTCTAGCATTGCGGAGTTTTATCGATACGAGCGGATGCAAAAAGGGCGCGGACGTTGTTTCTCCCAGTTTAACGCGGATATTTTTGGTGAACCCGGCCCAGAGGCAGAAACAGAACTGATTGCGATGCTGGTGCAGTGTCTCGCGGCGTTTGGCCTGACCGAACAGGATTTTTATGTGAAGTTGAGCGATCGGAATCTATGGTTCTACTATCTGGAAGCGCTCGGAATCGATGAGCCGCGTATCCGTGGAGTGCTGGGCGCAGTGGATCGATTTGAGAAATACGGAGAGGAAGCCTTCAAGGGTTACACGGAGCAGTTTGGTCCGCTCGACGACGGCGTGAAGATCAAGGTGCTCGCCTTCCTGCAGATTAAATCACTCGCGGCGCTCGAGCATACCCTCGGCTCAATCGGCGGCGAGAAACTCACCGCGCGCCTTGCTGACTGGAAAAAACTCTTGGGCAACCTCGAGGCGATGGGGTTGGCGCGGTTTGTCGAAGTTGACCTCGGGGTTGTGCGCGGCCTCGCCTATTACACGGGTTTCGTCTTCGAGGCCTTCGATCGCAAGGGGGAGTTGCGCGCACTTGCGGGTGGCGGGCGTTACGACGAGATGGTGCAAAAACTCGGCGGGCCGGCGCTGCCGGCAGTGGGCTTCGCGGTCGGCGACATGACGTTTGCGCTGCTCCTCGAACAACGCGGCTTGATGCCGACGTTTGTGCAGGTGCCTGACGTGTATTGTGTGATCGGCGGTGCCGCCGAGCGGCACGCGGCGTTCGGAGATATTCATGCGCTGCGCGCGGCCGGCTATCGGGTCGACTATCCGCTGAAAGAGGTCGCGTTCGGAAAACAGTTCAAGGTGGCGGCGGAGTCGGGGGCCAAGATCGCCCTCCTCTATGGCGGCGATGAAATTGCGAAGGGGGTCGTGAAACTCCGCGATCTCACCGACCGCAGTGAGCGTGAGGTGCCCCAGGCAGATGTCGTCGCCACGGTACGGGATTTTTTCACGGGGGGGCGATGAGATCCTGGCGGATTTTTTTGAGGCGGGGGGCGCAGTTGGCTGGGGTGCTTTATGCCGGCTTTGCGCTGCTCGTGGGCATGGGGGCGAACCGGCTGATCTTCCAGCCGCGACGGGCATCGTATGGCGAAGACCTTTTCGGCTTACACCGGGTGTCCGCTGCGGACGGCACGCAACTCGCGGCGCTGCACCTGCCGAATCCGTCAGCCCGGCACACCCTGTTTTATTTGCACGGCAATGCTGAGGATCTCGGCGACAGTCTGCCCCTGCTCCGGCAATTTCATGCCGCGGGATTTGCGGTACTGACGTTCGACTACCGAGGGTATGGGCTCAGCGCGGGGCGCGCTGCGGAGGAAAACGTCGATGCGGACACGCAGACGATGCTCGGGTTTGCGCAGAGGCAACTGGGCGTAAAGCCGGAGGCGATGATCGTGGTTGGTCGCTCGGTCGGGAGCGGACCCGCGGTGGAGTTGGCTGCGAGTTCACGAGTCGCGGGTTTGGTGCTCATCAGTCCGTTTACCAGTGCGTTTCGGGTCATGACGGGCGTGAAGCTCCTGCCGTTTGATCAGTTCGATAATCTGGCCAAGATCGGTCGCGTGCAATGCCCGGCGATGATTTTTCATGGTCTGGCCGACGAGGTCATCCCGTTTGCCCATGGCCAGAAACTGTTTGCAGCCATGGGCGAACCCAAGCGCCACGTTTGGATTCCCGATGCCGGGCACAATGATCTCTTCGAAGTGGCGGGTGACCAAATCCGGCGCGAGCTGCTCGGTTTCGAAAAACGCCTGTCCGGCGAGCCAAGGCGCTAGAGCAGACTCCGCGGTCCGAAGGCGCCGGGCAGGAGCGCGTCGAGGGTGGTGTCGAGGCGTGCGGGAGAATCGCATACGGAGATCACCCGGGCGTGGGGGCCGAATTCGTTCATGACTTGGCGACACGCGCCACAGGGTGCCGTCGGGGTCCTCGTTGGGGTGTAAACCACGACGGCCGTCAGTTTTCTTGCTCCCGCCGCCGCGGCGGAAAAAATCGCGGTTCGCTCGGCGCAGTTGCACAGGCCGTAGGCAGCGTTCTCCACATTGCAGCCGGTGAAAATTTTCCCGGAAGCCACGAGCACGGCTGCTCCCACGGGGAACTCGGAATAAGGGGAATACGCCGCGCGGGCGGCGCCGCGGGCGGCTTTTTCCAAACGGCGGATGGTGGCGTCAGAGATCATGGTAGGGTTATGAAGTGAGGGGAAATCGTCCGCAAGCAGGCTTCTCAAAGCGACCTTAGCTGGGCGCCGACGAGCGCGCGGAGTCGGGTATTCGTATCCACGCCACCGTGACCGGAGGAGCCGGCCAGCTTGCCGTTGGGGGCGACGCCACTGTGGCAAGGAAGCACGAGGGGCCCGGGTTTGCGCCGAGCGCGGTGCCGACGGCGCGGCTCGCACGGGGCGGCTGGTCGAGCGGAGTAGGGAAGGTCGCGTGCGGCAAATCCGAGGTTGCATCGTGGTCAACGGGTCGTTCGTGTCGGAACGAAAGCCGATGATCAACCGTTTCTACACTGCATTCGACAGCGAGTCGATGGGTGAGGACCGTAAGGGCGACTACCGTACGCCGTTTCAGGTGGACCGCGACCAAATTATTCATGCGCATGCATTCCGCAAGCTGCAGTCCAAGACCCAAGTGTTTCTCTCCGGAGAGTATGATTTCTATCGCACGCGACTGACGCACTCCATGGAGGTCGCGCAGATCGGGCGCTCCATCTGTGTTTTCCTCCGCTCGCGGGGCGCGCCGTTGGGGGATGATTTTCACATCGACAGCGACCTTGTCGAAGCGGTGTGTCTGGCGCACGATCTGGGGCATCCTCCGTTCGGACATTCGGGTGAGCGCACCCTACAGGAACTGATGCTCAGATGGGGTGGTTTCGAGGGTAACGCGCAGACACTCCACTTGCTCACGGAGACGATGTATCAGAACGAGACCGGAGTGAGGGGCATGGTGCCCACGCGGGCGCTCCTCGACGGCGTGCTCAAATACAAGAAGCTCATCGGCGAGTTTCCGTCGCTACCGACCAAGCACTTTCTCTACGACCGGCAGGAGCGGCATCGTGACTTTGTTTTTGGCGACGCCAAGATTCCGGCGGCATTGCGTGGTGGCGAAAAACTCAACGCGTTCAAAAGTGTCGAGTGCCAGATTATGGATTGGGCGGACGATGCGGCATATTCGCTGAACGATATCGTCGACGGGGTAAAGGCGGGCTTTCTTACGATTGAGCGTATCGAGGCTTGGGCGGCGGGTGAGCCGATTGATGCGGAGCGGCAGCGCTGGCTCGACCAGTTGTGCGTAGCGATGCGGGGTGATCGATTGGAGAACGTATTTGCGCAAAAGGTCGGCGGATTTATTACCGCGTGTCGGCTACGCGAGCGGACGAATTTTATGTCGGCCAAGACGAACCGCTACCGGTTCGAACTCGTGATCTCCCCGGGCGCGGAGCGCGAGGCGGCATTTTACAAGAAAATGGCCAACGATGTCATCTTCGAGAGCCCGCAGCTTCAGCAGATGGAGCACAAGGCGCGGCGGGTGCTTTTTCAGTTGTGGGAATCGTGCTGGCGCAACTATGTCGAAAAGGGCGACCGCGTGATCACGATCTTGCCGCCGCGCGTGGGGCGGTTGCTCGACTTGGAGACGACGCCGGCCGGGAAGGCGCGGCAGATCTGTGACTGGCTGGCTGGGCTCACGGATGGGATGATCGTGCGCACCTACCAAAGGTTGTTCGATCCCCAGTTTGGGAGTATCCGAGATTTAAGCTGAGCGGACCCATCGAATAGGCCGAGCGGTGGAGGGTTGCTCTCTTGGCATTCGTTTCCAAATCGCTGAAATCTGATCTCGGTCGCGCAACGGTGCGTCGTCTCCAAGCGTCAGGCCGTCGCCATGCCCTCCACCGAGTCCCGTCATTTAGCGTCAAACCCATGGCGCATTTTTTGCGTCGGTGCGATGGCTTGGGTCGCCGGTGCGGTGGGGCCGATCGGGGCCGCTGCGGCTGAGCCCGACGTGGCCGTGAACTTTCAGGAAAAAATCAAACCACTCTTGGTGAAGTATTGCTACGATTGCCATGCCGACGGCGTGAACAAAGGGCAGGTGGCTTTTGACGGGTTGAAGACGGCGGGGGATATGCTTTCTCGGCATGATATGTGGTTTGCGGCGTTGAAGAGCGTGCGCGCCGGTATCATGCCGCCCCTGGAGGAGGGCGCGGGGCGTCCGTCGGCGGAGGAGATCGCGGCGCTCACGCAATGGATCAAGTTTGAGGCCTTGGATCTTAACGCTACTGCGTCCGATCCCGGGAAGGTCACCGTGCGCCGACTCAATCGCGCGGAATATCGAAATACCATCAATGACCTGATGGGGATTGAGTTTAACAGCGAGGTCGAGTTTCCGCCCGACGACGCGGGCGATGGATTCGACAATATGGGCGAGGTGCTGACGATTTCACCGCTGTTATTGGAAAAATACTTACAGGCCGCGGAGGTGATCGTGGAGCGCGCGGTACCGAAGGTCTCACGCGTGATGCCGAACCAGACGGCCACGGGGCGCGAGTTTCGCGGATCAGAGGGTGGGGGCACGGGTGAACGCATGCTCGTGACCAAGCCGGCCAAGGTGGCGCACTCGTTTCGCGTAGCGCAAACTGAGACCTACGGATTGGAAGCGGAATTGGAGATTCGCGGTTCATTCGATTTTGATCCAGGACAGGGTACGCTGATCGCCTGGGTCGACGGGGAGGAGTGGTTTCGTGAGGACGTCGCTTGGCAGGAAAAAAAGATTTTGAGCCGAGTGCGTGAAGTGCAGTGGGACGCCGGGGCCCATGCCGTGCAATTTGAGATCATCCCGCGCGAACGTGAAGCGAGCGCGTCGGTGCCAGCGGCGCGCACCCAGTCGGTGCCGGGAGCGACCAGTGTGATTGTGCGCGTCGCGTCGGTGCAGGTGAAAGGACCGCTCAAGCCGGAGCACTGGACCACTCCAGAGGGCTATGCGCGATTTTTCCCACGGGGGCCGGCGTCCACGGAGACGGCCGCGCGGGCCGCCTATGCCCGCGAGCTGCTCGGAGATTTCGCCGCGCGTGCTTATCGGCGGCCAGTGGATTCGGCCCATGTGGCGCGCCTCGTAGGCATCGCCAGCGACACCTATAGCCAGCCTGGGCATACCTTCGAAAAAGGCATCGGCCGGGCGATCATGGCGATCTTAGCCTCGCCGCGATTTTTGTTTCGAATTGAATCACCGGTCGAGGGGACTGCAGCCTATGCGCATGCGGACGAGTATGCGCTCGCGTCGCGGCTGTCGTATTTTTTGTGGTCTACGATGCCGGATGCAGAGCTGACGGGCTTGGCGGCGAAGGGTCAGCTTCGGCGGGAGCTACCCGCCCAAGTGACGCGCATGATGGCCGATCGGAAAGTACAGGCGTTCGTGAAAAACTTTACGGGGCAGTGGTTGCAGGTGCGGGATGTCGAATCGGTGCCGATCAACGCGCGCGCCGTGCTGGGAGTAAGCGCGACGCGTAACCGTGACGGCAGCCGCGTCGAGTTTGATGGAGCGACCCGGCGGGCGATGCGGAGCGAAACGGAGATGACCTTTTCGCACGTCTTGTCCGAGGATCGCAGCGCCCTCGAGCTGATCGACGGCGATTATACTTTTCTGAACGAGCGCCTCGCGACCCACTATGGTGTGCCGGATGTCACGGGGGACCGACTACGGCTCGTGAAATTGCCGGCGGGCAGCCCGCGTGGTGGCATTCTCACCCACGGGGCGGTGCTGACCGTTACGTCTAATCCGACGCGTACATCCCCGGTGAAGCGTGGACTGTTTGTGCTCGAAAACATCCTGGGCACGCCACCGCCGCCGGCGCCGCCGGATGTGCCAGCGCTGGAGGATGCCGCCAAGGGCTTCGGTGGCCGTGAACCGAAGCTGAGTGAGATGCTGGCGGTGCACCGTGAGAACAAGCTGTGCAATTCGTGCCATGAGCGTATGGATCCGCTGGGGCTCGCCTTCGAGAATTTCACGGCGCTGGGCACGTGGCGCGAGACCGAGGCAGGCCAAACAATCGAGGTGGCCGGCCGCCTCGTAACGGGCGAGCGATTTGCCAGTGTGAGCGAGCTCAAGCGCATTCTCACCCACGAGCGGCGCTTCGACTACTACCGTTGTCTCACGGAAAAACTTCTGACCTACGCCCTAGGCCGAGGGCTGACGTATCGCGATACTGATACGGTGGACCGGATCGTGGACGCGCTGGAGCGCGAAGGTGGGCGGATGTCCGTCCTCGTGAACGGAGTCATCAACTCGGTGCCGTTTCAGACGTTGCGGAGAGGGAATTCCGCGCTAACCTCACTTTCTTTCTAGTCGTCACCATTCCCCGCGAATCCCTCCCCATGAAAAACCAGCCTGCTGTTGCCCCGTCCGATCTCGCGAACCAACGCCACTTCGCGCTGAGTCGCCGCCAGTTTCTCCGTGGAGTTGGCGTATCGATGGCGCTGCCGCTCTTTGAGTCGACGCTCCCGGGCCGCCTGCGAGCCGCCTCGGCCCCGCTCGCGAAAGGCGCGACGGGTTTGGCGACGACCGCGAGTGGTGCGCCGCTGCGCATGGCGTTTGTCTATATCCCCAACGGTGTTCATCAGGACAATTGGTGGCCGACGGACGAGGGCCGGGCCTTTCAGCTCGGCAAGACGATGGAGCCGCTCGCTCCGCTCAAGTCGTCGCTCCAAGTTCTGGGCGGCCTGAATCACCAAAACGCGAAGGCCGGCAACGACGGCGCCGGTGACCATGCCCGGGCGAATGCGACGTTTCTGACCGGCGCGCGGGCGCGCAAAACGGACAGCGCCGACATTCAGGTAGGGATCTCTGTCGACCAAGTGGCCGCGCAACAGATCGGCCACCTGACGCGATTTTCGTCGTTGGAGTTGTCCTGTGACAGCGTCCGCAAATCCGGTCGCTGCGATTCCGGTTATTCCTGCGCTTACCAATACAATCTTTCATGGCGCTCGCCTTCTGTGCCGATGACGCCGGAGCCCAACCCGCGGTTGGTTTTTGAGCGGTTGTTTGGCAGTGGTGCAGGCGCGGAGCGGCAGGCTAATTTCCGCCAGCGCCAAGCCACGCAAAAATCTCTGCTCGATTTCGTCATGCACGACGCGAAGTCATTGCAGACGCAGCTGGGTCAATCCGACCGTGCAAAGCTCGACGAGTATCTGACGGGAGTGCGTGAGATCGAGCAGCGCATTCAGCGGACGGAGAGCTTTGGCGCGTTGCCGGATCCACGCGTGGACGCGCCGGCGGGTATTCCTGGCGATTTCGGGGAGCACATGGATATCATGTTCGATCTGCTCGCGATGGCCTTCGAAACTGATTCGACCCGCGTGGCGACCCTGCTGCTGGCTGGTGATGGTTCGAACCGATCGTATCCGCAGATCGGTATTGCGGAGGGCCACCACTATTGTTCTCACCATCGCAATGACGCGGACCTGATGGGAAAGATCGCGCGGATCGACCGCTACTACATGGAGCATTTTGCGCGTTTCCTGAAGCGTCTGGAACAGACTAAGGATGTCGACGGTCGCTCGGTGCTGCACAATTCGATGATCGTTTACGGCTCCGGCAACGCCGACGGCAACCGTCACACGCACGACAATCTCCCCGTCATTCTCGCGGGCGGCGGGGGTGGCAGCCTGGAGTCAGGACGGCACGTTAACCTCGGCGGTCGGCCGATGAGCGATCTTTTCCTGAGCATGACCGACCGCTTGGGGGTGCAGGGGATCGAGCGGATCGGTGACTCCAGCGGTCGGGTAACAACGGTGTGAGCGTGTCGGCAAAGGCGAGTCCGGCTGCACGGCCGGACTCAAGCCGTACGCTTATGGAGTGACGGGAGGGACTGCCGGCGATTTCAGGGCGTTGCGGAGAGCGGCGCGACGAAAGGTGGTGCCAAGAAAAATCTCCTCGGGGAAGGCCACGTATCGGAGCATCTCGTTGAACGCGTCTGAGCCGCGGTGCGAGTTGAGTTGCAGCCCGGCGAGGTATTGCAGGCGGAGGCTCCGGTCGCGATTGAGCTCGGCCCCGACGAGCCACGTTTTTAGGTCCGACGCCTGACCGGCGTAGGTGGACATGAGGTTGAGTGCGGAGCCGAGGCCGAGTGTGGCCAAGGCGTCGCGCGCGACGGCATGGTCCGGGCGATCGAGTCGCGTTTGCAGCGCGTCGAGATTGACGGTGAGCGGATCGAGCGTGCCGAGCATGACGGTGTCGTAGCCGTAGCCCTCGTCGTCGTTGCTCCAGATGGTGCCGTGGGGGAAGACGGAGAAGAAGGTGGCGATCTCGCTCTGCACGACTGCGCGATTGCTCTCGTAAAACGGCACCCACTGCGTGACGACGCCGCCCGGGTTGAGGTGGCGTCGGCAGATTTCAAAATACTCCTGCGAGTAGAGCACGGCAGCGCCTTTGACCCACGGGTGAATCGGATCGGAGGTGATGATGTCGAATTTTTCGGTCGTCGTGGCGAGATAGTGCCGGGCGTCGTCGTAGATGACTTCGACGCGGCGGTCATGGAGCACGTCGTGGTTTTCCTTGGCGAAACGAGTGGCGACGGCGCGTGGGATCAGCGGCTCGATCTCGCAAATCACGATGCGCTCGATCGTCGGGTGAGTGACGAACGTTCCGGCGGTCACGCCGGCGCCGCAACCCACGATGAGCACCGAGCGCGGCTGAGGATGGAGGAGGGCGGGAATATGGCCGAGCATAAGTTGGAGCCGCATGTCCTTGAAAAGGCTGGACGCCTCGGTTTTTCCGCTGACGTGGAAGAAACGCCCGCCGGCACTCGATTCTGTGACCGCGACGGAAGCGTTGATACCCTCGCCAACAAAGAGGACATTGGCGTTGGTATCGTTGGAGTGGATTTGTCGGCCGTAAGCGATGAGTTGCCAGGGCGTGGCGGGCAGACCGGTCGCGAGCGCGAGCGCGACGACCGCGGCCGACCCAAGCGTGATCGAGCCGGAAAGATGGCGCGGCGCAAATGTGACCAGCGCTGCGATGAACGAGAGGATGAGGAGGACTTGCGCCGTGTGCTGAGTCCCGATCAAAGGAATTGAAAGCAGACTCACCGTAACGGCGCCGACAATCGCCCCGACGGTATTCGCCGCATAAATCCGTCCCACGAGAAAGCCGGAGTCGCGGCTGGATTCGGTGGTAGCGGCCAAGGCGAGGGGAAAGCTCGCACCCCATAGACAGGCGGAGGGTAAAATGACCCACACGCAGCGAACGAGATCGAGTTGAAACTTGAGCCATGGACTGGTGGCGATCGCGGAATCGATCGGCCAAAACGGGAGGGAAGTCGCGAGAACGTGCGTGGCCCAAGCGATCCCGAGAACCTGAAGGATTTGGCAACAGCCCAAGATGAGTCGTGGGTGGGGACTGCTGCGCGCGATGAGCGCGCCCAGAGCGCTGCCGAGACCGAGACCGGAGAGAAACACCGTTAGAATAATTGAAAACGTGTAGACCGTGGCTCCGAGGAGCAACGAGAGCAGGCGAGTCCAGATCACCTCGGAGCCCAAAGCGCAGAGACCCGAGAGTGCAATCGCCGCGAGCACGCCGCGGTCGCCACCTCGCTCGACCGGGTGGAGGGCGGGGTCGGCGCGGTTGGCGTTGGATTCCGCGGAGGCGGAGCTGTGGGGAAGTTTGCGGGCGAGCACGAGGGCGAGGACGGCAATCGCGACGTTGATGCCGGCGGCACACCACGTGGCGATGGCCATGTCATGGACGCGCAAGAGATAAAAGCCGGCGACGAGGCAGCCGGCGACGGCGCCGGCGGTGTTGCCGCCGTAGAAGAAGCCAAGCCAGGAAATGCCGCGGGGAGTGGCTTCGACCCACCGCGCGATGGCGGGAAGCGTTGCCCCCATGAACAGAGTGGGGGGCAGCAGGCAGGCGGCGCACACGAGGCCGCGCAAGATGATCCCCCACAGGCCGGTGGCGGCATTTGCCAAGTATAACTGGGTGATTGCGGGCATGGCGTACAGGACGGCGAGGCCGGACAGCGCGATGCCAAGTTCGAGCCACGCATACACGCGCAAGGGATGTAACGTGGACGAGACGAGACGTGGAAGCGCGAGGCTACCGAGGCACATGCCGCCCATGAACGTGCCCAATAACACCGCGAGCGAAACGGCGGAAGAGCCGACGACCAATTGAAGCAGTTGGAACCAGACGATTTCGTAGATGAGTGCGGCGCAGCCGCTGCCGATGAACAGCACGAGCATCAGCGGCATGAGGCGCGACGCCTCCGTCGTTGGAGTTGTTGAGTCCCCAGGTGAACTCATGGAGCAACGTGCAAGGCGGTGAGCGCGGATTCGTGGGGGTTGGGCATGCGAGGACGGACGCGCGGTGCGGAGCGATGTTGCGGGGTTTCCGCGACGCCACCCCAGGATATTGGTTGATCGGGATTAACCACGCAGCCGAGCAACGAGCGCAGCGGGTGATACACAGCGGGCAATTCAAGGGTGGAACCGTCACGTACCCGGACAGGCGTGCCGTCGTCGGGGAAACTCCGTTCACTCACAACGACTCCCGATAGTTTGAGATCGCGGGACCGCATCGCTCGGTCGTGCTTCTTCGTGGAGGTGTTGAAATCGATGAGGGTGTCTACGCCGACTTTGCGTAGTGACGGGGCCGCGTCCCCGGAGGTCGGACAGAGTGAACGGTGCGCCGAGGTCGCGGGCCGGGGCTTGAACGCTGGCAGCGGCGAGTGGGCGGAGGCTACTGGGCTTCGTCACCGAGTGGACGTTGGTTGCTGAAGTTGGGACTGGCGGGAATGGCGAAGGTCAAAGGATCGTCGGGGTAAGCGGGGCCGAAGGAGGTGAATTCGTCGACGATGAATTTCGCGAGCGGGAGTTTTTGATCGCGGATGGCCTCAACGATGGCTTTCGAGAGTTCGTAGCTGCCATAGTTGTTGTGGTGGGTGTTATCTTGTCCGGCGAACGCTTGGCGGGAAAATTCGGGGCCGCGGGCTTCGAGGGCTGCGTAGAATAGTTTCGAGAGGGCTTTGAGATCGATGAAAGCGACCTTGAGTTGCTGTGCGGATTGGCGGGCAGCTTCAGCGTAGTCGGCGAGCGATGAGATTACTTTGCCGGCGGCGTCAAAACCGCGGCGCTCCATCGGCGAAAGAATGAGCGGGGTGCCGCCGTGGGCGCGGACCGCTTCAATGTGTTTCTTGATCTCGGCTTGATAGGTGGTGAAGGGGCCGCCGGTCTTGGCCGCGATTTGCTTTTGGTCGTTGTGGCCAAATTGCATGAGCAGCCAATCGCCGGGCTTCATCACGCTGAGGATTTTGTCGAGACGACGGCGGCCGGTGGAGTCGCGGTAGGTCTCGCCGAATTCGGCGTGGTTGGCGATCACGACCTCGGGCTTGAACCAACGCGGAAACATCTGGCCGGAATGGCGCTTAGATAAGGCGCAAAACTTTCTTACCCAGAGGGCTGCGTCGTTCCGTATCAGGAAACTTGGCGCGCATGATTTGGCGGGAGAGGCGACGCATATTGGCGAGGAGTTTTTTGACGCGGCGATGCTCGGCAATGGCTTGCTCCAGCCAGTCGGCCTGATCGGCGGAGAG
>SYGN01000201.1 GCA_005799525.1 Opitutaceae bacterium
CAAGGCGGGCGCGATCAACGCGGCGCTGTTTGCCGCGGCGATCGTGGCGCTGGATAACGCCGCCGTCGCCAAGGCGTGGAAGACGTTTCGCGCGGACCAGACGGCAAAGGTATTGAAGGCCAAACTTCCGTGATCCTTCCCGGCAAAACTATCGGCATCCTCGGCGGCGGGCAACTCGGGCGCATGTTGGCGCAGGCCGCCCAAACGCTGGGCTATCGCGTGCATGTTTACGAACCGCAAGCCCGGTGTCCCGCGGGCGCGGTGGCGAACCGGGAGGTGAATGCGAGCTACGACGATCCGGAGGCGCTGCGGGAATTCGCGGGGGGGGTCGACGTCGTCACGTATGAATTTGAGAACATTCCGGCCGGTCCGCTGGCGGTGATTGCGCCCCTGGTGGCGCTGTATCCGCGGGCCGAGGTGTTGCACACGACGCAGAACCGCCAGCGGGAGAAAGCGTGGCTGCGCACCAACGGCTTTCCGCACGTGGCCTATGCCGAAGCGCTCGACGGTGATATCGCGCCCGCTGTGGCGCAGGTGGGATTGCCGTGTGTGGTGAAGACCGCGGATTTTGGATACGACGGCAAAGGGCAGATGAAACTCACGACTCCCGCGGACCTGGAGCAGGCAGTCGCCATCTTCCGGGGCCGGCGGTGTGTGGTGGAAGCGTGGTGTGAATTCTCGTGCGAGCTGTCGGTCATCGTCGCGCGGAGCACGACAGGCGAGACGCGGGCGTTCCCGGTGGCGGAAAACATCCACCTGCACCACATCCTCGATTTCTCGATCGTGCCGGCACGAGTGGTCCCGGCGATCACCACGGCGGCGGAGGCGCTCGCGGCGCGCATCGCGGAAAAACTGGACGTGGTCGGACTGCTTGCCGTGGAGTTTTTCTTGACGACGCGCGGCGAGCTCGTGGTGAACGAACTCGCGCCGCGGCCCCACAATAGCGGGCATTGGTCGCTCGACGGCTGTGCGACGAGTCAGTTTGAGCAACACGTGCGCGCCGTGTGTGGGCTGCCGCTCGGGAGTGTCGCCGTGCGGGAGCCGACGGTCATGGTGAACATTCTCGGCGACGCTTGGAAATGGGCCGCCGGAAAGCAGGTCGGTGAGCCCGACTGGGAAGTGGTGCTCGCTGAGCCACACGCCAAACTTCATCTTTATGGCAAAGCCGAGCCGCGCGTGGCGCGGAAGATGGGGCACTTTACCGTGCGTGCGGCTGACGTGGAGACAGCGATCGCGCGGGCGAGGGAATTGAAGGCCACGTTGTAGACTACGCTTTGGGCACGGCGGGGCGGGCGGTGGTGCCCCTGTCCATCAATTTGCGCGGATCGCGGTTTAGGAAGGCGACGCTTGGTGCCGCGAACGACTGGAAAGCGGCGAGTGCTCGTTTCATGGCTGCGCGGTGAGGCGCGGCGAAGGTGGTCGTCAGTCAGCCAATGGCCGCAGGGCTCCGCGCGTGAGGAAAAAATACAGAAAAATTTCAGGAGACGGAGGAACGGAGGGCGGCGACGTCAGCCGGCGTATCCAGATCGATCGCTAGCGCGGGAAAGTCGATGGACGCGACGCGCGCGGGGTCGCCGTTGAGGAGCGTCCGGGCACCCTCTTCGCCGGTGAGGTGGGCCAAGGTTTCGAAATGTTCGCGGAGAAACAAGGCGGGCGCACCGTGTCGGCCCGAGTAATGCGCGGCAACGATGCTGCGACCAGAAGTGTGGTGCGCCGCGACGAGCTGCGTGATCGTGTCGACGGAAAACGCGGGCTGATCACAGAGCGCGATCACGACCCCGTCGAGCGCACGGGAGAACCGACGAATCGTCGTCACGCCGGCGCGGATCGAGGCCGCCATGCCCTCGGCCCACGCGGGGCTGTCCGCGACGAGCACGGGCAAGTGCGCGAGGACGGGGCGGATTTTCTCCGCGTGGGCGCCGAGCACGACGACGACGGGCCAAGCGGGAGACGCGAGGGCGGCGTGGACGGCGCGGACGACGAGCGGCTGGCCATCGAGCGCGAGGAGTTGTTTCGGAGTCCCCATGCGCGACGACTGACCGGCGGCGAGGATCACCGCGGCGAAACGAAAGGTGACGAGCTCCCTAATCGCGGATCGGCTCACGGCGTGAATCCTTCGCACCGCCGTTTGTCACGTAATACGTGACAAAGTCTGCCAGGGGCCCGGGGGTGGTCGATCGAGCTGTTTGTCACGTAATACGTGACAAAGGGCCGGTGGGGGGCGGGTGATTCAGCCATGGATCGGGCGGGTGCGTTCGCGCAGCGGGCGGGCGTCGCGGTGGGCGAGGACGGCTTGCATCTCGGCCACGATGGCGAGGGCGACCTGTTCGGGCGAGTCGGCCCCGAGGTCGAGGCCGACGGGCGCATAAAGGCGGGCGCGCATTTCAGCCGTGATCGTAAGGCCATCGCGCGCGAGATCGGCAAGGATGCGCTCGGCGCGTTTTTTCGGACCGAGGAGGCCGAGGTACGCCAACGCACGCGGGAGCAGGGCGCGCAGCAGCGGCACGTCGTGCACGTAATGGTGCGTCATGACGACGGCGAGGGTGTCGGCGTCGAGGGCCACGCGACCGACGAGGTCGCCGCTGGGTGCGACCGCGAGAGTCTGGGCGACCGGGAAACGTTCCGCAGTCGCGAAGGCCGCCCGTGGGTCCGCGACGGTGACCTGCCAGCCGAGTTCGTCGGCGAGGCGCGCGAGGGGCTGGGCATCGTCGCCCGCGCCGAAGATCGCGAGGGTAGTCGGCGGGCGGATACGGTCGAAGAAGGTGCCGGTCTCGGTGTCTGCCGGACCGGAGGCGAGGCGGGTGCCGAGGTGGGCGGGGTCGGGCGCGGTGTGCCCGACGGCGAGCAGGGTGGGTCGGCGGGTGGCGAAGTTCTCCGCGAGGGCGACCGCCCAGAGGGGGCGAGGAGGGAGTTTTTCGATGACGACCCGCACGACGCCGTGGCAACCCAGACCGACACCCCAGACGAGGTCGTTTTCCGAAGTGGTGTCGTAAATCACCGTCTCGGTGGTCCCGCTCACGAGGACGTTCCGGGCGCGCACCAAGATATCTTCCTCCAGACAGCCCCCGCTCATGGAACCGAGCCGTCGACCATCGGTGGTCAGCAGAAGTCGCGCCCCGGGCCGGCGATAGGAGGAGCCCTCGACGGTCGCGAGGGTCGCCAAGACCGCAGCACCGGCAGCGGGGCTGAGCAGTGCTTGGAGGATGGCCTGGAGCTCCTTCATGGCCGGCCAAGAGGGCGCACGCGCGACGTGATGGCAAGCGTGCGGGCGGATCTCGCAGGAGGAATCCAGGGCGGCGTCAAAGTCGGTCGAGCGCCCAGTCATCTTGCTCTTTCCTCTTTCTCTTACCCTTTCTTTCCGGCCGACAAGCCTCTCCAAGCCGGACTCCGGGCCGGAGGCCTGACGAATGAGCAGGATAAAGATAAAGAGGAAAGATTGGCGGAACGACTTTGACACTGCTCGCAGCAGGAATCTCTCCCGGTTGAACGCTGGTCGGCTGGCTCGACGGAACGGCGATTCCCGACCGCCGCGCGGTGCGCCAAACGGGTGCGTGGAAAGCGCCCCTCCGGCCGGACCACGAGAAGCGTACCCCCCGAAGAGACAGTTTATTTCCGAAGGGCGCGGGGACGTTCAAATTTACTTGCGGTTATGACATGGATCTGGCATTTTCATACCTTCAAGCAATCGTGACACGGGTCGTCCCGAGCCTACCACACCACACAAACCTACTGATAATTCTATGAGTATCCTCACTCGGAAGTTTAAGGCTGCGCTGTCGCTCGTTGCGACCCTGACGGCCCTCCTCGCGGTGTCCGAGACCTTCGCCCAAGCGAAGCCTTCGACCACCGCTGCATCCACCAAAGGCGAGACCGTCGCTTTGGAAAAATTCGTTGTCACCGGTTCAAATATCCCGACCGCCCTCGATGCGCTCGCCGCACCGGTGACCATTCTTGGTCGGGCCGACTTGAATTCGACCGGGTTGGACACCAACCTCCTCGAAGTCCTGCAGAAACGTATGCCAATCTTTGCGGGCAACGGAAATCTGGGTGCGACGAATTCTAATGTCGGTGCAAATAGCACGGCCGGTGGTTCCCAAGCTTCCCTGCGCAATCTCTCGACGCTCGTGCTCCTCAATGGACGGCGGGTGGCCGATAACGGTTCGGGTGCGCGCGGTGGTCGCGGTTTTGTCGACCTCAACCAGATCCCACTCGCGGCGGTACAGTCGGTGGAAGTGCTCACGGATGGTGCTTCCGCCATTTACGGATCGGACGCGATCGGCGGCGTCGTCAACGTCAAGCTCCGCAGCGATTTTAACGGCGCGGAAGCGGGCGGTCGTTATGCTTTCTCCAACAATAAGGGCGATTACGAAGAACGCTCGGGCTACGTCGTCGTCGGGGCCAAACGCCCGGGGCTGGGCCTTACCGTCGCGGCGACGTGGTCAGAAGTCACGCCTCTCTTGCAGGCGGACCGGTCGTTTTCGAGTCCGATCGTCGGCCGCACCGCGACGATCTCTGGCGGCATCAGCCAGACCAGCGCCAACTTCCCGTCAAATTTCCTGCGCGCCGATCTCGTGTCGCCGAGCAAGGCGGTGCCCACGGGCACGGCGGCGACGGCGCTCGACCTCGCGGCGCTCCAAGCAGCGGGCATTTATCCAGCCTCCGCTTTCCAGCCGATCGCCGACTCGTTTGACCTCTCTCCGCTCGTGACGCTCACCTTGGAGTCAAAAAAGAAGGCCCTGTCCTTTTCGGGCACGATCTCCTTGGCCGAGGACAGCAAGCTTGAACTCTTCGTCGACGGCCTCATCTCCGGCAACGACAGCTTCTCGCAGTTGGCCGCTCAGCCCGTCACGGCGACGGTGCCGATCAACTCGCCGTTTAACCCCACACGTTCGAGCATTTTCGCCGCGTTTCGTTACGTCCCGGCACCGCGGCAGTTCATCACCAGCGGTGATCTCAAGCGGATTGTGGGCGGTCTGCGGGGTAAGGTCTTCGACAAATACCGCTGGGAAGTCGGTTACAACTATAATGCCAATGTGCTCAAGAACTCGGTGAAAAACGTTCTTTACGCACCGAACCTTCAGCTCGGCATCGCCGGTGGTTTTGACGCCAATGGCAACGCCCTCGTTGGCGGAAAATTCGCGCGAGTCTTCCGCGATTTCAACGCCCCGGGCGGCCTGACCACGCTCGCGCAGTATCAGGGGGCGATCACCCCAGCCAACAGCGTCGTGCAACCGGCCCTCGACATCTTCGCCCGTCCGGGCGGCGTCGACCCGCTCTCGATCGTGAATATCTTCAGCGCCTCGTCGCTGAAGTTTGACAGTAATCTCAAGGCGATCGACGGCAGCGTCTCCGGCGATGTGTGGCAGCTTCCCGCCGGCGGACTGGGCGCAGCGCTTGGTTACAGCCTGACGACGGAGGAGCTCATCGGCGAACCCGACCCCAATTCACGCAGTTCCGGCCCGACTGCGGGTCGTTGGACGGGAGCGACCTTTTTTGATCCGTTTAACAAGCGCCGCGACATCACAGCCGCCTACGCCGAAATCCGCGTCCCGGTCTTCAGCGAGAAGAACGCGCTTCTCGGCTTGCGGGTGCTCGATCTGTCGGCGGCCTACCGCTACGAAGACTATAGCGATGCCGGCACCTCCAAGGTGCCGAAGTATGGTGTGCGTTGGCGCCCGCTCGGTGACGACCTGACCGTGCGCGGCACCTACTCCGAAGCCTTTGCCGCTCCGGCGATGTTCTCGCTGTTCGGACCGACCACGCAGGGCTTCACCGCCACCGCCGTCATTCCGAACGTCTTTGGCGTAAACGGTCAGGCGCAGTCGCGCGGTGGTTCGAATTCCAAGCTCAAGCCTTCGACCGCCAAGACGAACTCGGCCGGTGTCGTGTTTTCACCCAAAGAGGTGAAGGGGCTTTCGATGAGCGTCGACTATATTAAAATCGATCAAGTTCAATTGGTCGGTTCAGCCGGAACGACGGAAATCTTGCGTAGTGTGGAAACGCTGGGCACGGCATCCCCCTACGTTTCCCAAGTTGCTCTGAATAACTGGCCCACGAATCCCGATCCGTCTCTGCCCGCCGCGACGCGGATCACGGCGGCGGGCCAACTCGGGACGTTGCTGCGGGGTGGTGCATCGGCGAATCAAATCTTCACGACGGACTCGTTGATCAACATCTCCGGGCAAAAGGTGACGGCCCTCGATGTCGCGATCAATTATGAGTTCCCGAATCGGGATTACGGTCGCTTTAAGGTCGGCACGACCGGCACGTTCTTTATCGACTACCAGTTCCAGGCGCTGCCTTCCCAGTCCTATTATGAGTATGCGAACCACATCAGCAACGGCGGCAGCGGTGCGCAAGGTGCCGTCCCAGGCACGCGGTTCTTCACGACCCTCGATTGGAACCAGGGACCGTGGGCGGTCTCGCTGGCCAACACCTCCATCGGCGAAATGACGGACATCGGACCTGGCGGCATCACGTTTGCGCTGAGCACGACCCTCAAACGCCAGCCGATCGCCGCCTATTCGAGCTGGGATTTGGCGGTCAGCCATACCTTCGCGAAATCCGCCGCCGATACCGGCTTCCGCCGTTGGGTCGGCGGGCTCCAGGTCAGCGTGGGCGTCAACAACCTCGCCGACAAAGGACCGATCCTCTCGCCGCAGGCGTTTAACGAGTCGAACGCCGACGTTTCGACCTACAATCCGATCGGTCGCCTGTTCTACGTCAGCGCGAAGTATCGGTTTTAATTAAGGCTCAGATTTTATTCTCATGAGTGCGAAGACCCGCCGAATGCGGCGGGTCTTTTTTTGGCTCCTCGTTGTTTGAGTGGGTAAATCCGGTGACAGACATTCTCTGGTTCCCCTGCAATCCTAACGGGAGGACATTGAGTTCATCAGGTCACCGTAGCGGCGGGCGTGCCTGCCTGCCGGTCTGGAGGGCGTGTAGCCGAGCCCCACAGGCACGGAGGCCTGTGGCTACCGCACGCCAAATCGCCAACCCATCGGGAAACAAAGGAGCCTTTTTTGGCCTCGGCTAACTGACCGCGTCGAGAGAGTCTGTTGGCGTGCACGGCCATTCCGGTTGCGATAGCAGCCCGTGTAGCTCAGCGGGAGCCCTTAATGGGTTGTGATAGCCAAATATTTGGAGATTGCTGGAGCGTTCAAATTTACTTGCGGGTATGGTACGGCATGGGCTTTGTCGGCGTCTTACCGATTGCGATACAAACCGCATTGGCCTCACGACAACACACAACCCACTGATAAACTTATGAACATCCGCAACCGGAAGTTTACGGCTATACTTTCGCTTTTGGCGATCGCCGGCCCTCTCGCAATGTCTGGCTTCGCCCAAGCGGTCAAAGCACCAGCCGCCGCTGTTAAGGAAGAAACCCTGACGCTCGAGAAATTCAACGTCACGGGCTCCCGCCTCACCCCGCCCGATTTCGAGGCGGCTCTGCCGATCAACGTTTACACGGGCGCGCAGATCCAGCTCACCACGGCTGAGTCAGTCAGCAGCTACCTGAAGTTCATCCCGACCTCCTACGGTTCCGGCAACAACGACGAATCGTTCGTCAACGGCGGTGGCGGTCGGGCCTTCATTGGCCTGCGAGGCCTGCCGACCCTGACGCTCGTCAACGGTCGTCGCACCACCACCGGTGATTTGAACACGGTGCCACTCGGCGCGGTAGATCACATCGACATCCTCAAGGACGGTAACGGTGCGGTTTTTGGTGCAGACGCTGTCGGTGGCGTGATTAACATCATCACGAAGAAAAACTTTAACGGTGCTCAGTTTGATATTAGCTATCAGAACACTGACAAGAACGACATTAGCCGTAAGCGTGCGGAGTTTGTCTATGGATTTTCGAACGACAAGGGCTCCCTTGTCTTAGGGGCCTCCTATTTTAAGCAAAACGATCTGTTTTCCAAGGATCGTGATGCGGTGACCGACACCAATGACCGCTCGGTCGGTGCGACGAGCGCCACGCCAAATCCCGGCCGCTTCAATCTCACCGCGGCGCAAAACCTCGCGTTGTTTGGCGTCAACGCCGCAGCGGGTGTTCGCGTCAAAGATGCCGTCAAGGTCGCGGCTTCCGCGGCTGATTTTCGGGTCGGCAATTACGCCGGCGCGGCGGGCTCGCCTTCCGACCGTTTTCCGTACGCTCTCTACACGCCGACGGTTCGCCCCGCGCAGCGTAATAACGTCTTTGGCAGCGTCGAATACAAGCTGCTCGGCGAGGCCGTGAAGATCTATTCCGACCTCACTTACATGCGGGGCTATTCGCAAGCAGGATTAGCTCCCTCCCCGGCTGGGTTCAACTCGTCCGCAGTTGCGAGCAATGACTTCCGCATCCCGGCAAATTATTTCTGGAACCAAAAGGTGTTCGGCACAAAAGCCGTCGATATTACAAGCTGGACCTATCGTTTTGTCGATTTTGGGCCGCGTAACAATGATGTGACGTTTGACGATTTCGCCACGACGGTCGGCCTCAAGGGCAAGATCAACGAGCGCTATGGCTATGACATGTCTTGGTTCTGGAATCTCAACAACCAGTTGGATGTCGAACGCAACGGCGTGAATCGCGCCCGTCTCCAAGAAATCCTGCAAGGCCGCAACGCCGAATTCACGGGTGCCTTGAGCTTCAATCCTTTCACCAATCCCTTCGATACCGGCGTAGTTTCCCAAGACCCGAAGATGTTGGACTACATTAAGCTCGAGCCCCGCACGACTTATGACTCCACGACGGTGATTCGCAATATGACCTTTAATGGTCGCCCCTTCGATCTCCCGGCCGGTGCCTTTGAAGGCGCGGTGGGCTATGAGCAGCGTGTAGAAAAGTTTGCTCGCACGCCTGACTTGGCTAAACAGCAAGCTGCGGGGTCTGGTTGGAACAGCACGACGGCCTTTTCCTCGAATTACTCGGTGGACTCCCTCTTCGCAGAAGGTGTGGCCCCCCTCTTGGCTAATGCTCCGTTCACCAAGAAGCTCCAGCTGGGTGGCGCCATCCGGCAGGAGAAATTCAGCCACCTCAACAAGAAGGCGACCGTGGGCCGCCTCTATGTGCGCGACCAAATCAACAACGAGCTCACGGTGCGTGCTTCCTATTCGGAAGGCTACACCGCCCCGACGGTCTTAAATCTCGTCGAGCAGCCCGCGCAGAGTTTCCCGACAATTTTCATGCCGTGGCTCGGTTATGCCGACCAGCCTAACCAAGGCGTTATTTTATCCGGCAATCCAAACCTCGGACCAACCCGCTCTGAGAGCGTGAATCTCGGGTTCGTTTGGGCGCCCAAGGCGATCAAGGGCCTCAGCGTCACTGTCGATTACTATAAGGTGAAGCAGAAGAATATCATCGTGCGTGACGCCCAGATCTACGTGGACGCGTTTGCGGCTGGCGGTGGTATAACCAAACTCGCCAACGGAAACTTTGCGAAGAACAACAATGCGCCCTTCGCCAACCGGATCGACGTTGACCTCGATGGTTCCCGCACCGGGATCAAGGGTTACATCGTGCAAATCACGCCCGTGCCCTACGAAAACATCGCGCAGCTTGAGGCCGACGGTCTTGATCTCGAGGCTACCTACGTGCAACGCACGAGCACTTTGGGCAGCTTCACCTACCGCCTGAACATGACTCGCGTCCTCGGCTACGACATGGTCAAGGGTCCTGGTCAGCCCAAGACCCGATACCTCGGTACGTTTACGCCGAATGACGGGGTTGGACCGTCAACGGTGCCCAATTATCGCGGCACCCTCCAGACGGACTGGGATTACAAGAAGATGGCTGCTACCATCAAGTTGAACTACACCAGTTCCTACAAAGAAGACCCGGATGGCGGCACCGACTTCACGGGCCGGGTCGCTGCGTGGCCGACGGTTGATGCGACGTTTGGTTACACCTTCGACAAGCTCGGCAAGACCACGGTGCGCGTCGGCATCGAAAACGCCCTCGACCGCATGCCGCCAAAGGCTGAATCCTCCTTTGCCGACAAGTATGACCGCTCGATGCACAACATCCTCGGTCGAATGTATACCATTAAGATGACCCAGCGCTTCTAAGCGCAGAGATCGTCTCGGTTCCGAATTCAGCAGGCGGCCCGCTCACGCGGGCCGCCCTTTTTGTGCCCTGCGCGGGGGAGGGTGGGGCTTCGCTGGTTGGCTGAAACGCGCCCGAGGAAGCCCGTGCCCGAGTGTGAGAGCAACGGTGCTCCGTTGCGGCACGGTGCTTCGTACCAACGGCGGTTGACTTCTGAGCTTGTTGTCTGGCAGGGCACGAGCGTCTCGCCCATAGGTTGGAGTCAAATTCTCAACAGACGTTGATATCAGTCCGTGCCCTTGACCGGGGTATTCCCGCCCTCTACCGCGCGCGCGGGCTGAAGCTCCGCGCTACGAAGCAGGCGCACTACAGCTCGTCGTCCCGCGCTCCCGGCAGCGCGCTCGC